>JAKUOW010000030.1:0-24371 GCA_022451045.1 Pirellulales bacterium
CAGATCCGACCAGTGATTATGGTGTTACTACAGTTAACAAGGGTCGATTCCCGAATGGTGAAGGTTGTGATGCCTCGCCCATCGCTGTAAATGGCCGTATCTATATCCATACTTCCGGCGGACTATACTGCCTGGAAGATTCTGCCAAAGACAAGGGTGCTTATCACACGCCCGCGGCGCCGGAAGAAGCAACTCCAGAGGCAGCTGATGTTGCTACGCATGTACAGCTTGTGCCGGCGGATGCACTATCCAGACCCGGTGAGACGATTAATTACACCGTTCGCTTATTTAATTCTGCTGGCCAGATGATCGGCGAAGCGGATGATGCGGAGTTCTCGGTGGATGGAAACGCTAGTTTTGGAGAAAACGGGGCGCTTACACTGTCAGCAGATGCTGCTCATGTTGTTGCAAATATTACAGCGACCGTTGGAGATCTAACGGGCTCGGCGCGTGTAAGAATCGTACCGGATCTTCCATGGAGTTTTACTTTTGACGAACTCTCAGATCCACCCATTACATGGGTCGGTGCCAGATATCGTCATGTCATTCGTGAAGTGGATGGCAGTAAAGCAATGGTGAAGATTACGACCATTCCCAAAGGTACTCGCAGCCGCTGCTGGTTTGGGCATTCCAATCTCTCCAACTACACTATTCAGGCTGATGTAAAGGGAACGATCACCAATGATAAAATGCCTGACATTGGGTTAATTGCTCAGGGCTATACGCTTGATCTGCAAGGAAACGGTCAAAAGCTGCAAATCAGAACCTGGGGGCCACAGCTGCGGATGGCAGAAACGCTTGATTACCAATGGAAACCAGATACATGGTATACCCTCAAGTTTCAGGCATCCGTGGAAGATGGCAATGCTGTATTACGCGGTAAGATCTGGGTAAAAGGTGAAGCCGAACCCGATGCATGGACACTCGAAGCTGTGGACGACGTTCCAGTAACTCAGGGAAGCCCGGGGTTGTTTGGTAACGCGAAGGACGCAGAGCTTTACCTGGACAATATAACTGTTACACCTAACGGCTAATCAGTTAAGAATCCAGCGTTACAATAGGACTTAATTGTGATGGTCTCTGTTCCGCGTGGTAGTTGTAGATCACAATAAAGATAATCCAAATCAGATATAAATAACTTCATGACATCAAAATGTTGATGTGGAATCAAACGAAACAGCTCGTGAAAACACGGTTGTTTTCCAAGAAACTGGAGAAATCAGGAATGAAAAACGTGCGTACAGCGAGTTTGCTAATCGTTAGTTTTCTACTCGGACTCTTTACTGTCTCGTTCATGATCGGCTGTAGCTCAGATAGCGGCGATGAGGGCGGGAACAATGCACCGGCTGTCGACGGTGGTCACGATGCAGATGGCCATGACCATGACGGTGAAGATCATGACCATGACGGTGAAGATCATGACCATGACGGCGAAGATCATGGAGATGACGGCGAAGATCATGGAGATGACGGCGAAGATCATGGAGATGACGCAGGAGCTGAGGCAGGTGAGACATCACAATCTGATGCGCCGGCTCACACTGTGGAATGGGCTCAATGGGGCGGATCCAGCTCGAGAAATAACGTACCAGTAGGATTTAATATTCCGATCGAATTCGATGTCGGTGATTTCAATCGAGAAACAGGTGAATGGGTTACTGGTAGTGGAACAAACATTCGGTGGGTCTCTCGTGTAGGCTCACAGACTTACGGAAATCCAGTTGTTGCTGACGGTAAAGTATTTGTCGGTACCAACAATAGTGGTGGGTATCTTGCACGATATCCGTCTTCGGTTGATTTAGGCTGCTTGCTTTGCTTTGATGAAGCAACTGGTGAATTGCTTTGGCAGCACTCCAATGAAAAGCTTCCAACCGGCCGCGTTCACGACTGGCCACTTCAGGGAATTTGCTCTGCACCATTAATTGAAGGTGATCGCGTTTGGTTTGTAACCAGTCGTGGAACCGTGGTGTGTGTTGATAGTGAAGGTTATCGGGACGGTAAAGATGATGGTCCGGAAACAGCACCACTGGCACGATTATTTGACATTCGTAAGGGCGAAAATCCGGAAACAGATACATTTGCACCAGCGGTACAAGCCTTAAACAATGGCGAAGTTAATGACACTATACGGGCCGCTGCTGCAAAAGCCGGTTTTGAGTTGTCAGAAGAGGTTGCCGTCGAAGCGGACGCTGAAAAGAAACAGTGGACCCTGTCGGCTTCTGTTGGTGGTCACGATCGTCAGGTTGTAGTGAAAACCATCGGACCGAAACTTTCAGTATTCAAGATCGTTACTACGGATGACGTACTCGAAGCTGACACCATCTGGGAATATGACATGATGGGTCAACTCGAGGTATCACAGCACAACATGTGCAGTTGTTCTGTAACCGCACTTGGAGACATTCTGTTTGTAAATACTTCCAACGGTTTGGATGAAACACATATTAATTTGCCATCTCCGGATGCTCCAAGCTTTATCGCGATGGATAAGAATACCGGTGAAGTTCTCTGGACTGACGATTCACCTGGTGCCAATATCTTGCACGGGCAATGGTCATCACCAATGGTGGCGGAATTCGAGGGTGTACCTCAAGTGATTTTCGCTGGTGGAGATGGTTGGGTGTACAGCTTCAAAGCTGACGCCGGTACTGATGGAATTCCGGAATTGCTCTGGAAGTTTGATGCCAATCCAAAGGAATCCAAATGGATTCTTGGTGGTCGCGGTACTCGTAACAACATCATCGCGACTCCTGTTGCTTATGACGGATTGGTATACGTAGCCGTCGGTCAGGATCCAGAACACGGTGAAGGGGTTGGACACCTTTGGTGTATCGATCCGAATAAGCGTGGTGACGTTAGTCCGCAACTTGCGATTGATGTAGCATCTGGTGACGTCATTGCCCATCAGCGATTGCAGGCTGTGATTGAAGATGATGGACAGGTTGCACGAGATAATGAGAATTCTGCAGTTGTCTGGCACTATAGCGAGCACGATCAGGACGGCGATGGTGAAATTTCCTTCGAGGAAACGATGCACCGAAGTTGCGGTACGGTGGCGATCAAAGATGATGTTCTGTACATCGCTGACTTCAGTGGCTTGTTCCATTGCCTGAATGCTAAGACCGGCGAACCACATTTCACGTATGACATGTTTGCCGCTGCTTGGGGTTCTCCACTAATTGTAGATGGCCATGTCTACATTGGTGATGAGGATGGTGATATCGCCATCTTTGACTTTGGTCCTGAAAACAAGGAACCGATTGACGAACTCAACATGAGAAACTCTGTCTACAGTACGCCGATTGTTTCAAACAATACGTTGTACATTTGCAACAAGACTCACTTGTTTGCAATTGCTGCTTTGGAAGAAGCAGACCAAGCCGCAGATGATGCAGGTGAATAAGCTACTTAAAGACAAAAAACCTCGTGTCTCAGGCAATGGGACACGAGGTTTTTTTGTGTAATGAGAATTCAGTTTAGATAATTATGATTCATCTTCTTCTTCGATTGGCTCCTCAATCGTAATGCGAACCCTCTTAATCCAGTGTGGCGACTTACCGTCTTTACTGAGAACTTCCTTACGTTTTTCTGCTGACTTCTTATCGTGGAATTCAAAATTCTCCACGTGTTTCATTGTCGGACTATAAATGGCCCACATGAGCTTTTCCTTGAGTTCGACAGCTTTCTTTTTACGAGACTTTCGCTTTGTTGTCTTTTTCTTGGCAGCCTTCTTTACTGTTGTCTTTTTTGCTGTCTTCTTAGTAGCTGTTGCTTTTTTCTTGCCCATGGTTGGCCTGCCTGTTCAAGTGAAGTGTCATGCGCGCGCCGAAAACCACGAATTCAGATTGCGAGATGCACATCTATACTTCGGCAAGCTTAAGACGAGGAAGTTTTCTTCCCATTTACACCGTAAATCATAAGGGAATTAGGTTTTAATTCGCAAATGAATCTGTGGCTTGAGAGCACCAAAATCAAGAAAACATGGCTTATTGTTGTTAACCGGGTAGAATTTCAGCCATTCGGCATGTCGATTTGCACAACTTCATTTCGCCGCAATTGTCCGCATGCAGCATTAATATCGTCGCCTTTCCGTTGCCGGAATCGTATCGTAATATTTCCAGCTTCCAGTACACTTCTAAATCGTGCAACTCGATTCCTCGAAGGCGTCTTATACGGCAATCCGTCTACAGGATTGTATGGGATCACATTGAGCAGCGCATTTCGATGGTGAAGTAGATTAACAAGCTCTTGGGCATGCTTTTCACCGTCGTTTATATCTCCTAAGAGCACGTATTCATAAGTTAGCCGCCTACCGGAAGTGTCGAAATAACGATCTGCAGCGGAGAGAATTGCTTTGATCCCGATATTATCATTTACCGGCACGAGTTGATTACGAAGTGGGTCATTTGGTGCGTGGAGTGATACAGCGAGGTGATAACGGGTTTGCATATCTGATAGGCGGTGCATCGCTTTCGGCAGACCGACTGTCGAAATGGTTATTCGTCGAGCGCTAATACCCAGCCCATCTTCTGAGCTGATGGTATCGAGTGCTGGTAAGAGCTGGTCGAGGTTTGCTAGTGGCTCCCCCATGCCCATGACGACAACATGGCTCAGTCTCTCGGAATCAGGTAATAAACTCTGAAGTTTCAGCGATTGTTCGATGATTTCGCCTGTCGTGAGATTTCGATCCACACCATCAAGGCCACTTGCACAAAACACACAACCCATCGCACATCCAACTTGCGTACTTATACAAATTGTGCGGCGATGGCCATCGCGAAGTAGGACACACTCGATGCGGCCACCATCGTGTAGTTCGAGTAGTAACTTTTCTGTCCCGTCGGACGACGATTGATGTTTAACGATCTTACTCGTCCAAATCGCTAGATCTTCATTGAGCGCCTGCTTCAGTTGATTCGGGAGATTATTCATCGATTCAAACGAATCGGCTCGGTTATGGAAAAGCCATTTTCGAATCTGCGCAGCACGATATCCTGGTTGTTCATGAGTGCTGAGCCATTGTTTGAGCTCATCGATGCTGATGTCGAGTATGTGGTTCATGGGAACAGTTTCCGTAAATCACCGTTTGCCGCCGCTGTGCGAAATGCGCTAAGATCTTCATACACAGCATCAGAAATGTACTTTACTACCCAGTTATGAATCATCGGGCTAATGCTAATGACAACTTTGCCATTTCGGTAAGCTTCCCACATTTCAATAGCAGTACCCATGGAGGCTTCTGGTGCAAATGCGATCACGGCATCAACCTCACCACACATTTTGTTATGCCCGAGAAATGTGGACTTGGCTGTTTCGTCGTCGTAGTGCAATGAACCACTGTGATTGGCCATAGGGTCGTAAACATCGGCGTCAACGAAGCAGGTGTGCAGAATTGCTGCTATTTCAGAACGATAATTCTGCGTATGCAACTCAGCATCTACGAGTGACCCCTGCATGATTCCAGCAATAAAAAAACGCATAATGTCCCTGATGTGGCTCTTCGATAAAAGTATGGTGTTTTCTTCTTTGAATCCTGAGTATCAGAAGATACTCGAAGATGACGATACCGTTTAGAATACGGCCAGTTAATCCAACCGCCAAGATGATATCCGTGAGTCAATTGCGTGTTGGTAATTGAATAGAACTTTAGGAGCATCAATTCCACATGGCCACTAAACGATCATCCCTCTCGACCAAACAACAACGCATCGATCGTGTTATGACTCTAATGGCCATACGCGGTAAGAGTGGTGAAGAGCAGGGTGTTGCGGATTTTATTAAGAAGCAACTCATCAAGGCAGGTGCATTAGAGGGCCAGATTACAGAGGACTCAGCTCATCGCCGAACGATAATCAAGGGAAACCAGGGTAATCTCACCCTGAGATTACCGGGCACTGTAAAAGGGCCACGCCGAATGCTGAGTGCCCATATGGATACAGTTCCCATCTGCGTTGGATGCGAACCGAGGATTAAAGGGAATCTGGTTACATCGGTAAGTGAGGAAACTGGGTTGGGCGCAGATGATAGGGCAGGATGTGCAGTCGTCCTCTCGACTGCCATCGATATTCTACGAAGTGGTCTGCCCCATCCACCGCTAACGTTTTGTTGGTTCGTACAGGAAGAGGTCGGTTTGCAAGGTGTGCGGCATATGAGTAAAGGCATCCTCGGGAATCCGGCGATGGCTTTTAATTGGGATGGAGGTGTTGCAACTAAACTCACCGACGGCGCAACCGGTGGATACCGCATTCGAATTGAAATTGATGGAATTGCATCTCACGCAGGAGTTGCACCGGAGCGTGGAGTAAGTGCTATTTCCATTGCAGCGGTTGCTATCGCCGATTTACAGCAAAACGGGTGGCTGGGTCTTGTTGAAAAAGGAAAACAAAAGGGTACGGCTAACGTAGGTGTAATCGAAGGTGGTCAGGCAACGAATGTTGTCACCGATAAAGTTGTCGTGCGTGCTGAAGCAAGAAGTCATAATTCCAAGTTTCGAGAACGCATTGTGAAGGAAATCAAAGCAGCCTTTGACCGTGCGGTTAAGCAGGTTAAGAATGTTGAGAAGTCCATCGGCAGTGTGCTATGGGAAGGTCGGCTCGACTACGACTCATTCAAACTGTCTCCAAAGCAGGAGTGCGTAAGAATCGTACAATCAATATTCGAGTCGATGGGACATGACACGAGCTTGGCAATTGCAAATGGCGGTTTGGATGCCAATTGGCTAAATGCATTCGGAATACCGACGGTATCTATGGGATGCGGACAAATGAATGCTCACATGGTTACTGAAACGCTCGATCTAAAGCAGTACTTGCTTGCCTGCGATCTTGGATTACGGATTGCAACTGCAGATGACTAGACCTCTAAAGCCAAGTTAATTCCAAGAGATGTCAATTCTGACTAATCATGAAGTAGCGCGTATATGGCAATTTGACGTTAAACTGATTCAACTATTTTCAAACCACGGCATTATCTCAGACACCGGCGAAGAAAAAGTCTTTGGACCCAGCGGAACATTTCGCTGACAGACGGGTTCAATAGAGAAGTGTAAAGGAAGGGATGAAATCGAATTATTCAAAGATATACAAGGCCTTTCATAGCAACTTTAGATGGCGTTGATTCTAATGGAATAGTAGATAATACAGCGAGCAACCCCTCTTTTCCTTTGACCGAAGCACTGCATTGTCCGGCAAAAAACGCCCGAAAAAGAACTATGTTGAAACCGACCCGGATGTCCGGTTGATGCTTGAGGTACGGGAAGACAATGCAGCCGCTTTTGAAGAACTCGTTTCACGCTACCAAACTCGGCTTATCAACGTGCTAAATCATCTGGTAAATAAACGCGACCTGGCAGAAGATTTGGCTCAGGAAGTGTTCATGCGTGTATACCGTAGTCGCAAGCGGTATGAGCCTGGTGCCAAGTTTTCAACCTGGCTGTTTACGATCGCAAACAATGTTGCGAGCAACGCCCGCCGTTCTTTATCACGTCGCAAGGAAGTAAACGTGATGAGCCGTTCAAGCGGTGAACTGCAAGCCTATCCATTGGCCACGATGGCTGAAGCAGCTAGCGGGCTTATGCCGACTCGCCAACTTGATAAACTCGAACGAGCTGAAATTGTCAGACTTGCAATGGAAACGCTCAATGAGCGTCAGCGTATGGCCCTGTTGTTGTCAAAATTTGAGGGAATGAGCTACCAGGATATTGCAGATTCGATGGAATTATCCGTGCCGGCCATTAAGAGTCTGCTATCCCGCGCACGCGTAAACCTTAGGAGTGTGCTTGAACCGTACATGAGTGCAGGAAATATCTCGATGAAGAGTCGAGATCCAGAAGAGTCAGGGTTGAGTGAATCACAGGAATTTACTGAATAGAAGTTAACCATGGATAGCCATTCCACAACCCGAAATCCTGTGAAGGCCATTGATTCAGATGAGTATGATGAGTTGGTTGCATATCTGGACGGCGAACTGGACGAAGCATCATGTGAACGCCTTGAAGCCCAACTACTTGAAGATGAAGCCTTACAAAAGAAGCTCAATGAACTTTCCAAGGTTTGGGATATGCTCGACTCGCTTCCCAAAGTTCCCGCCGCGGAGGATTTTACTAAAAGCACGATGGAAATGGCGGTCGTTTCTACGAAGCGACAAATCACAGGTACCAGTGGAAAGCGTTTGTTGTCGTTGCGTATACTTCTATTGTGTGCAGCCGTGTTATCAGGTTTTTTCGTTTCTCGTTGGATGCAGCAAGATAACGACAGGATGTTGGTTGAGGATTTTGAAGTGATAGACAACCTCGACTTATACCGTGTTGGTGGAAGCGTCGAATTCCTGGAAGAGTTAGATGTGCAAGGCCTTTTTACAGGAGGTCAGAATCGTGAATAAGATCTACGTAGGTGTACTACTCGTATTAATTGCGACCTCGTATGCGCTCTCCTCCGGTACACAATCCCTTACGGACATCGCGGAAGATCAAGTCATAACGCGTATCGGACTGCTTTCTCCAGCAGAGAAGTCTTTGTTAAAGGATAAATTAGAACGATTTCGTCGACTTACCCCAGAAGAACAGCAACAACTTCGAGAATTCCATTCAGCACTAGACAACCACGAAAAGAGCACACATCTACTAAATGTTCTAAGGAAATACAATGACTGGGTGAATCAGCTTACCCCTGGGGACCGTATTGCCATGCAGGCTGCTGATGTATCTAACCGTATTGATACGGTTGGTCAAATACATAAAGCACAGCTTCGTGCTCGCTTTCAGTTGTTAGTTGAAAAGGAGTTGAAGCTGGAGGACAGCCTTGCACTCATAGAGTGGTTAGAGAGTATTCACAAGCGTCCGGATGATAATTCTGAGGTCGGACCTATTGAAATCTATGAAGTGCTGAATCAGGGGCATGAAGTACTTGCGCTGCTGGAAGGTTTATCAAGTGGTGCACAGCAGAAGTACTTTCTTACTCCAAAAGACCAGCAGACGGATCTAATTCAGAGCTGGATTGCATCAGCGATTTGGCTGCAATATTGGTCACGTAAAGGCCTTGATGATGCCGAGTTTGCTCGGTTTTTTGCCGAGGATCTCAATGAGCAGGAACGCCGCATGATTGAACAATCCTCTGATTTTCGTACAAGTCTCTTTTTTGTTTACAACAATAAATCTGGTGAGCGGGAGCAACAGCTTAGCGACGCTGTAATCGCGAGTGATCAAAACACGACGAATCCATCCCCCTTAAATAGCGGTGAGTCTGCTCCTGGAATTAGTACAACTGTGATCGGAGCTGTGCCGTTTATGCGTCAAGCTATCGACGAACTGATTCCAGATCTGGATCAGGATCAACTTGCATTGCTTGAAGAACTATCACCGGGAGCCAGCAGCGTAATTGCAGCGATGGAAGATACTGCAAGTGATGCTGAAAAGGTTTTGAATTGGGTGAAGAATGCAATGAAGAGTCAGTTTTTCAGCCAGGCTGATGTTCCGGAGGAAGACTTGCAGGCGTTTCTCGAGAATGACCTGACTGATGAAGAACGAGAGTATCTAAAACAGGTTCCACCGCTTCAGTACCGAAAGACGCTCTTATTCCTCTACTACCAAAAGCAGGACGAAGTAGAAAAAAATAAGAGTGAGCTGACAGAGCCCAACGACGATCCGGGTGACGAGAAGCCGACCTCAGAAAATGCTGAATGACTCTGTAATCTCTACAGCATGCTTTCCAAAAGTAGACGCATCTTTCGCATTTCCGCATCATGGTCAACGTCAGGTAGCTCATCTAATTGGACAGACAGGGCGCGGCGAAATCCTTGCTTACCAAGCTGGTTTATTAACCGACCGTAGTCGACCACACCTTGCCCTACACGTACTTGAAACGTGTCATCTGATGCGTCACGCAGTATGGCATGGTTGATATACGGAAGTAGCTTGTCGTAGCCTTTAGCGACATATGGACCGCATTGATACTGGCTGATATCCAGACAGATCTTTAATCCGTCGACATTATTGCACAGCACAGAGACCGTATCAGGGTCTTCAGTTAAGCACCCGATTTGATTCTTCAAGCTGACAACAATTCCATCAGTCTCTGCAATTTGGACTAGTTTTTGGAGATGCTCGACTTCTTGATTAAATGGTGTACCGAGTTCTGCCGAAGGGATACTGATGGAAACAACACGTGTAGCCTTTGCTAACTTGCAAATGGATGCAAATTGTTCGTAAAAGCGATCTCCTGTAGCGTTAATACGAACGTCATAGGAAACAACTCCGAGGCGTAGTGTATTGGTACACAACGTAATGGCCTCTTCTAGGTTCTCATGTACCATCGAGGGCTTAATTTGATTTCCGTCTTCACACAGAACTACATCGACCATGGAGTATTCCAGATCAACGAGTTTCTGTATAGCATCCTGAAAACCAAGCTGCTTAAAGCAGTCAGTTGACGCCGCAACTAACAAGGTAGTACTCCCCAAAATGAACGATAAACCGGTTATCCGCGGGATTTTCCCGTTGATTGAGGTGGGGAGTTTACCCGCAAACAGGGGTTTGTGGCAACACAGATTTTGTCATGCCAATTGATAAGTAACACACTCGGTTAACAACTCACCTATTAATCTGAACACTTGTACATTATACTGCCGATAACCTGTACAGGTGTCTAGTATATGCCACGGAGGGAAATCATGGCTCCAACTGATCAATTAACCGCACGGCAGCATGAAATTTTTGACATGATTTATGAACGGATCATAAATCGCGGTTATGGACCGACAGTGCGCGAAATTGCTGACCAATTCGGAATTGCCTCGCCAAACGGGGTCGTTTGCCATTTGAAGGCACTGGAGAAGAAGGGTTTGATCATCAGAAGCCCTAATAAGTCCCGTGCAATTGAATTGACAGACGAAGTGCTCGAATCTCAGCGGGGCTTACCGCTTGCGGGTACCGTTGCCGCGGGTATGACGACACTGGCGTTTGAACAACAGGACCGCATTGATATTGGAGGCATGTTCTCCGGGTCAGACGAGTTTGTATTACAGGTATCTGGCGATTCAATGATCGAAGCACATATTGCTGACGGAGACTATGTCGTCGTGCGCAAGCAACCAACGGCACGTAGCGGTGATATGGTCGTGGCTCGCACCGATGAGGGAGAAGCAACGCTTAAATACTGGTACCCCGAATCTGGTCGCATCAGACTACAGCCCGCAAATGCTTCGATGGATCCAATCTACGTCGATAATGCACAGGTAGTCGGAATTGTCACCGGTGTTGTGAGAACCGTTTAGCCAGTTGTCACACGTTGCACGACTCACTTGGCCATCTATATACCCTCGGTAGCTAGTTATTCGCTACATGCGCTACTCAGCACTAAATCGGTGTACCGTTACGTGATGATATGATTCACCGGGGTTGAGTACCGTTGTTGGGAATTGGTCCTGATTAGGTGAATCCGGATAGTGCTGTGTTTCCAGGCAAAGCGCTGAATACTGAGCAAGACCGGCGTTTGCCTCGGTTCCGTCCAGATAATTACCTGTATAGAATTGCAGGCCGATTTGAGATGTGTAAATCTCCATTACTCGCCCTGTGCCCTCGTGCTTTAGCGTCGCGGCCAGTACCAAATTCTCAACAGATGCCTTTTCGCGATCTCTTAGTGCATAGCAATGGTCGTATCCGACGGGATCAGTCATGTTATCCGCGAGGCGTTCGCCGATCTTGTGGAACTCGATAAAGTCCAAGGTTGTGTCCGCAACCGTTGCAATCTCGCCCGTTGGAATTCCCGTATCATCCATGGGAAGATACTCGTCAGCTTCGACCTTAAGTAAATGCTCATGCACGAGACCGCTGCCGACACCACCGAGATTCCAGTAATTATGGTTCGTTAGATTGACAACAGTTTTCTTGTCTGTAGTTGCGGAGAGATCTACAACCAATTCATTATCATCAGTCAGCTTATAGATAGCAGTTGTTGTAAGATTTCCCGGATATCCTTCTTCGCCATCGGCACTTACCCGGCTGAATTTAATTCCTACAAAATCATCACCATTTAGCGGCTCAGCATCCCACAGCTGTTTGTCAAATCCGCGTTCACCTCCGTGAAGATGGTTTGGATCATTATTCGCCGCAAGTGTGTATTCTTCGCCATCAAGCGAAAACTTCGCATTAGCAATTCGGTTACAGAAACGTCCAACGGTCGCTCCAAAGTAAGGATGACCGCCAAGGTATCCATCCATGGAGTCAAATCCAACGTTGATATTTTCGAGATTACCATCGCGATCAGGTGTTTCCACAGAAACGACGATCGCACCGTAGGTGATCATTTTTACGACCAGACCGTTCTTATTGGTAAGCGTATAAATATCGACGGCTTCACCGTCAGCTGTTTCACCAAATGCAGCCTTGGTAATTCCCGCAGTTGGGTCTGCCAATTCTCCTGAATCCGTTGAATTATCTTCCATTGGTGCAGTGTTCCCTTCTTCGCTGTTTTCCGGATTGGCTGATGATTCACCGTCTTGTTGCGTTTCATCGGCACCGACGAACAAGTCATCTCCACCCGTATTTGTATTTCCGTCATCTCCACCACATCCGAGGAGCGAAATTGTGGCGCTGAAAACTAAACAAAGCAAACATGACTGAAATGATCGTTTCATGTCAGGGATTCCTAAAGGAAAAGAGTTGAGAACGGAAATCAACAGTAGGAGTTAGGGCTACTACTGTATTGGGTACAGGAATTTATTATCTGATTAGAAATCGACGGAGACAAGTGCCGGATTGAGATACGAGTGAGTAGATTCAGCAACGATCGACAGTCCATCGGGTTTTGGGTGATTTTAGCTCTCAGGCTGATTTGTTCGATCGCGCTTCTTGGTTCAGTTTGTTGTAGAGAGTCTTAAGACTTATGCCCAATTCCGACGCGGCAGCAGTCTTATTACCATCATGCCGATCAAGTGCGGAGTGAATCGCAACCAATTCCAATTCGCGTAATGTCATGACCGGGTTACCAGATTGTGGTTTTGGAGTGTCCACGACCTGGTGAAAACGTGGTGGCAAGTGGGACAACCTTATTGATGAAAAGGGTTGGAAAGAAGCTCGCGTTGTGTATAGTGAAGAGGAAGCCGCTGACAATGCTGTAAGTGCTTCGCTGTTAATAGAGTCAGATAAAGTAGCCACTCCAAGCTTACGGGACACGAGATGATCGATTAGCTGGCCGAGGTCGCCAATACGATCTCTAAGAGGCGGGATCTCCAGTTCAAACGCATTTATTCGAAACATGAGATCTTCACGAAAATCCCCTTCAGCCACCATATGTTCAATATTTCGATGAGTTGCACATACCACCCGAACATTGACATTAAAGGTTTGATTATCGCCGACACGTCGTATTTCACCGCTCTCGAGTACCCGGAGAAGATTGGCTTGCATTGTTTTGGGCAGCTCACCGATTTCGTCCAGAAACAACGTGCCACCATTGGCAACTTCAAATAGGCCTGTCCGTTGTTGATCAGCCCCGGTGAATGCGCCTTTGCAATGACCGAATAATTCACTTTCGATGAGGTTTTCCGGAAGTGCGCCACAATTTACCGCAACAAATGGCATCTCTGTTCTCGTGCTTTCCTGATGAATGGAGCGGGCCACAAGTTCTTTACCGGAGCCGGTTTCTCCTCGGATCAGCACAGTTGAATCGGTTGGAGCAACTCTACTGATGAGTGATTTCAGCTGTGCCATAACCGGTGTTTCACCAATCAGTTGTGACGTACCCTGGACCTGATCAAGCTGCCGTTTTACCGCTTGGTAATTTCGTCGTAGTTGGCGTTTGTCAGCAACACGTTGGAGGATGGACTTTAGCTCGATTAACTTACAGGGTTTGGTAATGTAGTCAAACACACCATGTCGAAGTGCTGCAATCGCTGACTCGATTGATGACTTTCCGGTCAGAATGATGCAATCCAGTTCGGGAGAGAGTTCTTTTGCGCGGGCAATGACTTCCCTGCCGTTCATGCCGGGCATATCCAAATCTACTAACAAGCAGTCGAAATTGTTTTGTTCGAGCATATGTACAGCATTAGCACCATCGGGGCAGACAGTGATCGCGTGTCCCATACGTGGAATTTCTAATTCCATCAGTTCGCGCAAGTACTCTTCGTCGTCGGTAAACAATACCAGGAGAACGTTAGGCGACGCGGGTTGATGGGTGTTGCTCATCACTTTTTCCGTTTGAGGTGAGTTGTTTATTCGACGGGAGTGTCACAATGAAGGTCGCTCCTTTTCCTGTACCATCACTGTGCACATGAATCTTACCGCCGTGGTCATCGACGATACGATGAGTTATCGAAAGTCCAAGTCCCGTGCCAGAGCCATCCTGGCGATCGGTAAAGAATGGCTCAAAGATCTGTTCGAGTGTTCGTTCTGACATTCCACAGCCGTCGTCTACGACTTCAAGTTGTGCGTGGTTCTCTTGTTGAGTCAGTGAAACTTTGACACGACCGCCTTCGTCAAGACTATCAAGTGCGTTGGTAACCAGATTCAATGCAACTTGCTTGAATTCCTGTGGATTGACGATCGCAAAAACAGGGCCGGGACATTCCAGCTCAAGTTCACATTCCTTGTACTTACCGAGATGTTGAACCATTTCTACAACGTCGGTAACTAAGCCAACCAGAGGCACGTGCTGACGTTCTGCATTTCCCAATCTGGAAAAGTCCAGCAATTGTTCGGTAATTCCCTTACATCGAAATGCTTCGTTCTGAATTCGCTGAAGGTACTTGCGAATAACCGTAATCTGTTCGGTAACCTGTTCAGTCTCGTTGGACATGACTTCTTCAACGCGGGATTCCAGTGATTCAGCACACATGGCAATGGTCGCCAGCGGGTTGTTTATTTCGTGTGCGACTCCGGCTGCCAGAAATCCTACACTTGCTAATTGCTCACTTCGAATAACTTCGTGTGTCCGTTCTTTTACCTGTTGATCCAAATCATCTCGGATTAGCTTGAATTTTCGAGTCATGTTATTCATGGCTGCCGCTAGTTCAGCAACTTCATCATTCGTATCCACGGTAATCTGGTATTCCAAGTCACCGCTGGCGACGCGTCTGGAACCCGAGATGAGTTTGCCAAAAGGACGGACTAGCCAGGATTGGACTAAGCGAATGAGTTGAATCAGCAAAACAGCGCCAAAAATGGAGCCGATCCAGGTTAATACGATCCATGTTCGATAACTCAAACGAGCTTCATCAGCAAAGGTGTTCATGCGCTGCTGTAATTTGCGTGGCATCTGGCGAGCCAGCGACAATGCCCGGTTGAGTGGCGGAGTGAGCAGTTCAATACGATCCATCGCAGCGTCGGAATTTACATCGCGCAATTGATGGTCAACTTTAGTAAGCAATGATCGGATTTCATTGACCATCGCGAGCTCTTCAGAGGTATCTCCAAGCATATCGTCATCCTGGTTCGCCGTATTTAGCTGGTTTTGATATGCGATCGCAGCTAGCTGGACGGACTGTAGCTGACTTAGAAACTCTTTGGTGATTCCTTTTGGCACAGGGGTATCATGCAAGATGGATTTCACAAGGAGTTTGTATTTGCCATCGAGACCTATCATTTCATCGACCAACGATTCAGCGATGGGCAACTCACTGGCTCTTTCACTTACGCTACGTGCCAGCCTTCGGTATGAATACACGCCCTGAAATCCACTGAAGGACATGGCAGCGACGATCATGCACAACATCGTCAGACAGACGATGAGCTTGTATCGAAATGGCCATTGTGAAAGCACTATTTATTACCTCTTACTTAACGGCGAAGAATTCGTCGTAGAAAAAACACTCCAGCGGTGAAGATACACACATTTCCCAGCCACACGGCATACGGTGGAAAGGCGCCGGCCTTGGCCCGGTCGACACCGTACTGAAACACCGGATAGTAAAAGATGAGGATTGGTAAAAAACTAAACCCAATCGTCGTCCACATATCTGGTGTTTTTTTCAGGATCGAAATGGATGCGCCAGCAAATACAAACGCCAGGCACGTAAAGCCGTTTGCCCATCGTCTCCATGATTCCAGCGTATAACGATTCAATAAATGCAAATCATGATGCAGCTTTCTGTGCGATTGTTTCCACTGTAAATCGAGAAGTTCATTGAAGTCTCCCGTTAGCATTTGTAGCCCCGCTTGCGCGGCAAGCGTCTGCTGGCTGACATCGATGGTTGATTCCTGTTCAGAGATGTAACTAGGTAAGTTACGCAGCGCTACGTCGGATGGTCCGAGTTTTCCCGAATTATTACGCGCCACACTTCTCAAGGGTAATTCGTATATGAACTGATCAGGCCATTCGCCAAATGTACTCGCTCCAATATCAAATTGAGTATCATCTATCACGATCCGTAGCTTGTTGGAAACTGGATTGAACTTGAGTTCAGCCTGTCTTGCCACAAGAGTAATAGGAGGTGAATCGCCATCTGCATGGAACGATATCGTCGGTCTAATCAGCTTCTTGTCCTGTACGTCCTTTACGTGAATGCTGAATCGGTTGCTGGAGTAACTTCGCTGGCTTCTTAACATTCCGTAAGCGATGTCTTCGATACTTCTGAGGATTACACGGTCGATTCCTCGACGCCCCCAGGATACAGCAACGTCATTTAGCCATACGGCAACCAGGCTAACCATTACTGCAAGATAGACGGCCGGGATGATTGCCTTCTTAATGGAAACCCCCATGGATTTAAGTGCAATGAGCTCGTTGGAGGAGGCCATTTTTCCGTACACACTACACGTAGCAAATAACATCCCGGCGGGAATACTCAGACGCAGAGCATCCGGTAATATAAACGGGACTAAGCGTAAGACTGGTAATGGTCCCAACCCTTCACGCATTGCACGCTGTGCAAGCATGACGAGTAACAGGATCATGGTCAAAACAGTGAGCGCAAGAATCATCGTCTTTAGCAATTCACTCACGACATAGCGCATCAGAATTCGCATTTACGGTTCATCCTTGAACGGTTTCACTTCGTGTGACTGTCGACAGTCGTCTTCTTGGCAAACCTTCATGTTTGCCGCGGGCCTTTTACACCTGTATTGAGCGAAATGGGCAACAAAATGTAACATTTACACGGTTTTGAGGAAATGACAGTTTCCAATTGACTGTGTGATGATGTTTCTTGTATCGTGGCGTGCCGGATGCCATAGGTCTCCCGCAAATAACCACATATCGCACAGGTCTTTACCATTTAGCCCGGCACTCAAGATAAGAGAAGTACAATTCACAATGAGAATACAGATCACGCCATCAAGTCGTACTGCAGAGTGCTCATTATGTCGTCACACTGAGTTCAGTCAGGTTGCAGATCGCGATCGAAAGTCCAACGAATTAAAGACCGTTGTCTGCAAAAAATGTGGTCTCGTGTCACATGAATGCATTCCATCGGATCAGGAACTGCTCGAGTATTACCAGGAAGATTATCGCAGTGAGTACAACGGCGAGGCGACACCGTCTGCATACCGTGTTCTGCGTGAGTGGGATCGTGGACAGGCCTTGGTTAAGCAGCTTGGATCGTATCTGGCAGAATCAAGTGATGTACTTGAAGTTGGGTCCGGAATCGGATGCACCGTTAAGAGTTTTGAATTGGCAGGGCACAGAAGTATAGGAATTGAACCAGGGCGTGGGTTTTGTGAATATTCACGCAATGTGCTAGGCGCTGATGTTAGCGAAGCAATACTTGCCGACTTACCAGCAGAAGAACGTTATGACATGGTCATGTTAGTGCACGTTCTTGAGCATCTGAATGATCCGATGAGTTCCTTTGAGCATGTACACTCCCTGTTGCGTCCAGGCGGCTTGTTCTATGTGGAAGTTCCAAACTGCGGTGCTCCACATGCTGCCTCGTCAAAACTGTTTCATTATGCTCACATCTTCAATTACGCAAGTTGGACGCTGTCTTATCTAGGGCAGTCCACAGGATTTGATGTGAAAGAGGTCATTTCATCGGAATCCAACAAGAATCTGCAAATCCTGTTTCAAAAGTCAAACACGCGTAGTGATAGTCGTTTGTTCGATATTAATGGCTATGAAAAGTCGTGTGCGTCTCTCACGCGTTATACGAATCTTACCTACCATCTAAGATGGAATTATGTGAAGACTCGTATTACTACGATGTTCCATCACTTATGCGGCCGACTACTGGCGAAAAGTAGATTAGAAAAACTGATTAGGTCATTTCCTGAAAAGTCAGACATCGACAACAATATCCGTCGAGCAGCATAGTCCGAGCCAATCAGTCGTTTACGTCTAAGTGGAACGAAACTGAGTCATCATAAAGCTGATGGCCTCTGCGAATTGCAAGAATGCGGCAGCGAAATCTCCCCGCTGCTGGTATTCTGCACCCGCCACGCATAATTCATCAAAGTGTTGCCAATCAAATTGTTCTGTCGAGCGGTCGTGGGCTTCACGCACCCGTTTGACCAGTGAGATAATCTCGTTCAACACATCTGAGGTGATTTTGCAATTCGTGCGAGAATACGGGCCTTCACCAAACGGTTTACCGCCAATTTTCTGACTAACCGATTCATTCGATGAGAACATAGGCCTGATAAATCCGGTTAGACCTGACAGTACTCCGAGTCCAAGCGTAATTAATCCGGGTAATTGACTACTTAGGGTCATGGCAAGCACTCCCCCTGCCAAAGCCAGCACGCCACCAAGGGCATAAAACAGTGCACTGCCGGTATCATTATCCGTCTCTGTTATTACGGTAAACGCCCCATTGTCCTCACGATTCGTAGTTAGTTGATCCCCGGTCACTTTGGCGATGATCACGGTTACATTGTCAGGGCCACCAGTTAAATTTGCTAAATCACGCAAAAATGACGCTGCTGTTTCAGGATCCAGTAGTGATAAAGTGGCACCGATAATTAAATCAGAAACCTGACCGGAAAGACCGTCGCTACATAGCAGGAATGTATCACCTATTTGAATCGGGAACGGGCCTTCCAGATCTACTTCAACTTCGGCGTTGGGGCCAAGTGATCTGGTAATCACATTTTTGGGGATCGCTTCTTCATCTTCTGGCGTTTTCAGCTTCCCATGCCGTTTCATTTCCCACACGAGACTGTGGTCAAATGTCAGTTGTTCAATCGTGTCTGCCCGAAATCTGTACACACGGCTATCACCGACATGGCCAAGTAGCGCACCTTGTGGTAAAAGCGTCAATGCGCAAATCGTTGTACCCATATTGTGGAATTCAGCATTCGATTCCCCACGCTCGTGAATCTCGTTATTGGTTTCATGAATAGCGAGTTTTAGGGATTCTGGCGGAGATTTGTCGATGTACTTCTGGTAATGGTGGGGTACACTGCGAACCGCCATCTCACTGGCTTTTTCACCGGCTGCATGAGCTCCCATTCCATCAGCAACGATAAACAAATGTCCCTGGCTCTTCCAATTCTCTTCGTTCGCAGCAATTACTACGCGCAAGTTGTCCTGATTATTGGCCCGACGCATTCCCACGTCAGTTATGGCGCAATGATCAAGACAATCTTGCCATGGATCAGAGGAATCAGGTTGTTCTTTTGTTGACATACAAACGGGTTAGTTAGATGTTGCGAAAAATCTTACTGCTTAATTCTAGTATACAGGAAGATTTATAGTGATTACCGTTTTCAAATGCTGTTGGAGGGGATGTCACATGAATGTATACTTCGCGGCGTCCAAAATGGATGAATCAGTTTGTCTTTGAAGGAATACAAATGGGCTGCAGAAACACTTCGTGTGCCCTAATCGGGATCCTGTTATCAGTCGTCGTAATGGAATGGCTTGTTGCAGATGCCAATGCTGTTGTTCGTCGCAGGGTAACGATTCGTAGTAATCCGCCCGGAGCCGTTGTCTATATTGACGATCAGGAGATCGGCGTCACACCGGTGAGTACGACGTTCACATTTTACGGTACTCGAAAAATCCAATTGATCAAAGATCAGTTCGAAATTGTAACGGTTAAACGGACCTTTAATCCTCCGTGGTATCAATTACCCGTTTTGGACTTCATTTATGAAAACCTTGTCTTTCAAGAGGTAAGAGACGAGCGAGTTCTGGATTTCAAACTCGTTCCCCTGAAAAACCACAAGAACTCGGAGCTCATCCAGCGTGGTTTGCAGTTGCGACAACGTGCTCAACAAGGTGTTCTGACTCCGCGTCCCGGAGAGACTTCGCCGCTTCGAGCGAGGTATCCAACTGTCCCAAGTCGCCAGCTTCCGGCGATTACACGTCCTCGCTAATTTACTAACGTGGAACCGGTTTAAACCCGGACCCGATTGGTCTGTTTTGTAATGCACCGGATACTCCAAGCTGCCGTGGATCCGTAGCGATCTTATCAGAGAAGATTCTAAGATCATTGAGAATGGGTCGAAGTTTGACACTTGCTTCCTCAATGTTACGTGACGTGCGCACAAAGTTGTCATACAACTCCCGGTCATGGATCAACCTGGAGAGAGTGCCATCTTTACGATTCATAGCAGTGGCCAGCTGGTTCATTTGAGTAACCATGCTGTCGAAGTCCTCCACGCTGCTTGTGATTGACTCCACTAACTGCTCTCCGCGCTCACCAAGAGGTTTGGTTACTCGTTCCAAGTGAGCAAGGTTGTTCTCCGCGAGTTTGCCAGCTCTATCGAGCGAATCAAGTGTGTCACGTGCTCTGGAAAATGTTGCAGAGGCGTCAGCTAATACCATGGGCAATTGCTCGCTAGCACGTTTTAGGTTAGCTTGCGTCTTCTCATTACCGACTAAGTCATTCATCGAAACCATGGCTCTTTCAAATTCCGCCATGGCGTTATTTGTTTTTTCGATAGCTTCCTTAAGTCCCTGTTCGTTGTCTCCAAAGGAGGCATTCAGATTCTTCATTAGCTGACGGAATTCATCGGCAGCCTGATCAATACCACCACCAGCTTCCTGAATCGAACCAAACGTATTGGCCATATTTTCCTGCATGCTGATGAGAACCTGCAAGGGGTCGTCAACCACAAGACCATTTTCAACAACTGTGCCTTCTGCGAGGACTTGATTTGCCTCTTTGATTTCATCGTCGCTCAGGAGGTCATCTTTGTTGTTATCAAACTTGGATAACAATCCTTGTTCATCGAGGTTAACCACATCAATGAGTGCATCGCCAGTGATGATCGAACCTGTGCGAATACGGAACGTCTCACGCTGGCGTATTTGATACTGATCCTGGATATCCAAATGCATGATAACACTCCCGCTATCATCCAGCCTCACATCGTGAACTCGTCCGATGGTCACACCACTCTTCTGGACAGGTGTATTCGGATGCACACCCGGCGCTGTGGGAAATTTCACCATCAGGCCATATGTCGAGATGCCAAAGTCAGGCAGTGCGCCGAATAGAAAGATCAGCGCAATCCCGCAGGTTGCCACTAGTATGGTTGCAAGGCCAACCTGGATCCTTATGACTCGCTCTTTCATTTCCATTCTCCATCTGTGAATGAATTGTCACTCACCAAAGCTGCTATTCGATCACCGGCGTCACCACGGACGAATTGTTGCACACGCATATCACTTGTACGGTCGAGCTCACTTGGTGGGCCGTCGAATATAATCTGGTTTTCGCCTTTGTTGAGCTGGCTTGCAGGCAAAAGCATCAAGACACGATCTGCTGTTTTTCGGACGGTCTTCATGTCGTGAGTGACGATGATACTGGTGACAAAGTGATTAATGCGAGTGCGCAGAATGAGCTCGTTAATGACATCACTGACGATCGGATCGAGCCCGGTTGTTGGTTCGTCGTACAGGAGCAGTTCAGGACGCATCATCAGGGCTCTGGCCATTCCTACACGCTTTCTCATACCCCCTGAGAGTTCCCCCGGATAACAATCGGAAATTGACGGGTCGAGGCCAAGTTCGATTAGTAATTGATCACAGCGTTCTTCGATACTCTGATCACTGGGTTCATTAAAAGACAATGGGAATGCGATGTTTTCACGTACTGTCAAGCTGTCGAAGAGTGCTGCTTGCTGAAATACAAATCCGGTGCGTGTTCTCAACTCAGCGAGCGTTGCACTACTTATAGTAGCAATGTCGGCGCCCGACAACTTTACACTGCCAGCGGCCGGTTGAATCAGCCCGATCAGTGATTTTAGTAACACTGTTTTGCCACAACCACTTTCACCTATAACGGCCAAAGTCTGACCGCGTGCAATGGAAAATGAAACGCCATTAAGGACTTCGTGTGTTCCAAAGCTCACAACAAGGTTGTCAACCTGAACAAGAGGCTCGTCCAAACGAGTAACGTCTATTGTTTCTTTGGATTTGCTCATAACAAACTATTCCCACCAGGATTGAATTGGAAATAGATCGTATCCAGAGCAATTCCGAGCAACAGATCTAAAAATAGGATAATGACGAATGCGGAAACGAATGCACCGGTTGCTGCTCGGCCGACTCCACGAGCACCGACGCGGCAGAGAAAGCCGTGGTAACAACTAATCAGGCCGATGGAAATTCCGAAGAACACGCTCTTGATGATTCCCGTGGCCAGATCGAAGCCCGTGACATATTCCTTTGAATTATAGAAATACTGTGCCGCATCGATGTTGAGTGCAAGCGAGCTGTATAAGAAGCCGCCAGCCACGCCGACAAGGTCTGCAACAATTGTTAAGGCGGGAACAAGCAAGAGGCACGCAGTCACTCGGGGTACAACCAAATACCGAATAGGGCTAATTCCCATACTATCGATGGCGTCAATCTGTTCACTTACTCGCATGGTGCCTAGTTCAGCGGCGATGGCGCTGCCAACACGACCGGCAAGCATTGTCGCGGCGAGTACAGGGCCAAGCTCGCGCACTAAGGTAATGTTGATCATGGCACCCATTCGGTTTTCCATACCCAGTTGATGAAACTGGAAATAACTTTGGACGGCCAGTACCATACCAATGAATAGCCCAGTGAGGGCTACCACAGGAATACTCTGTACACCGATCTGGTAGGCAGCGGGTAAAAGAGTCCCGCGCTGTACTCCTTTGGTTGTAAGGCTGCTGATGGACTTAAAGCAAAAAACGGTGAAGTTGCCTAACGCATAGAGCGCATTGGCCACTTGCACCAACACGGCAGGTCGGCTGTTTGGATTTGGCGTTCTTACAGTACCAGAGGCCATTTAAGTAAGCGATTTCAGAAATAGTGAATCAATAACGGGCGTACACTCAGCGCACAACGTCCCACTTCTAATTGCTTCGGCATGTTAAGCTGTGCCACTTAAGTAGACTTTGCCGAAAATAACGATTACAGGTTTGGATTCATCGCACTAGCGGGCCAATTGTATAACCGAATGGCAACTTGTATACGATGCAGGAGGATCAAGGGTGCGCGAGTTTAGCGCACGGGCGTCGCACGTTGTAAGAAAATAACGCAATGCTAATAGCCAAAGCTACTTATGATTCGTCGTCGTCGCTAGCAGCGACAGCTGTTTCTTCGCTCTCTTCAGCAGGCTCGGCGTCTTCGGGCACAAGTGATTCGTCAAATGATCCTTCGAAGCTCAGTCGTACAATGCTCTCGTGGTTTTCATCCCACACAGCATCCACAAGAATCTTGTTCTTACCTTCGAACTCACCTTTGAGTAGTTCCTCTGATAGCGGATCTTCAATTCGGCTCTCGATAGCACGACGTAATGGTCGGGCACCGTAGTCGGTGTTTGACCCCTGCTTAATCAGGAACTGCTTGGCATCATCTGTCAGATCCAATGCAAGCCCACGTTCTTCAAGTCGCTCGCGTACTTTCGCCAACTCCATATCCACGACCTCTTTAAGGTCAGCTACGGTCAGATGACGGAATACAATTGTGTCATCTAAACGATTGAGGAATTCCGGACGGAATACGCGTTCGATCGACTCGTTAACGCGACCTTTCATGGAATCATAGGAGGCGTCGTTGTCAGGTGCCTGGAATCCGAAAGCAGACTCATTCTTAATGGCTTCTGCACCGGCATTTGTTGTAAGAATCAGGATCACGTTTCTGAAATCAACGTTACGACCGAAGCTATCGGTCAAACGACCTTCTTCCATGACCTGCAGTAGCATATTAAATACGTCCGGGTGTGCCTTCTCGATTTCATCCAGAAGTCCGACAGCATACGGTCGTCTTCGGATCTTCTCGGTCAACTGACCACCTTCTTCGTAGCCGACGTATCCTGGAGGGGCACCGATCAAACGGCTGACATTGTGCTTCTCCATGTATTCACTCATGTCGATATGAATCAGTGCGTCACTATCGCCAAACATGAATTCCGCGAGTGCTTTTGCGAGCAACGTCTTACCGACACCGGTAGGCCCGGCAAAGATGAAGCAGCCAGTAGGTCGTTTCGGATCCTTTAATCAACTGCGCCTTCGTCGT
>JAKUOW010000030.1:24381-29885 GCA_022451045.1 Pirellulales bacterium
TCCGGTACGTCTCCAGCGATAACGCGTTGTGCAAATCCTCTTCCATTTGCATTAACCGCAAACTGTCTTCAGTCGACAGTCTCGTTAACGGAATACCGGTCATTTTGGAAACAACTTCAGCAATTACGTCTTCGTCCACGACACCATCGGTTTCACGAGATTTTTCCCGCCATTCTTCCGTAATGGTCTCTTTTTTCTTGCGGAGCTTGTCAGCGCTATCACGTAGTGATGCAGCCTTTTCGAAATCCTGATCGGCGACAGCATCGTCTTTGTCTTTGTTCAGCCGTTCGATCTCTTCGTCGATTTCTTTCAAATCGGGTGGCCTTGTCATGGTCTTGAGTCGGACTCGGGCCCCAGCTTCATCAATAACATCAATTGACTTATCAGGAAGGCAACGCGCTGTGATGTATCTGTCAGACATCTCAACGGCTGCTACAAGTGCATCGTCCGTGATTTGAACACGATGATGTTCTTCGTAGCGTTCACGCAGGCCTTTGAGGATCGCGATGGTCTCATCCTTGGCGGTTGGTTCGACCATGATTTCCTGGAATCTACGAGCTAGAGCACTGTCTTTCTCGATGTACTTTCGATATTCATCCAGAGTTGTTGCACCGATGCACTGGATTTCACCTCGTGCCAGGGCAGGTTTGAGTACATTGGCAGCATCGATAGCACCTTCAGCACCACCAGCGCCGACGAGCGTGTGCAGCTCATCAATAAACAGGATGGTGTTCTTAGCCCGGCGAACTTCATTCATTACCGCCTTGATGCGCTCTTCGAATTGACCACGGTATTTTGTGCCGGCCACCATCATGGCGAGATCTAATACTACGATGCGTTTGTCGGCGAGCAATTCCGGTACGTCTCCAGCGATAACGCGTTGTGCAAATCCTTCGACGATCGCAGTTTTTCCAACACCTGCTTCACCAAGCAGTACCGGGTTGTTTTTGGTTCTTCTGCAAAGCACCTGGATGGCTCGTTCGATTTCACCAGCACGCCCAATCACAGGATCCAGTTCTTTTTTCTTGGCCAGGTCGGTTAAGTCGCGGCCAAAGCTATCCAATGCCGGAGTTTTTGATTTGCTTCCTTTCCCTGATGATTCAGAAGAGCCACCTTCGCGGCCACTCCGTTCACCACTCTCAACACCTTCAAGACCATGTCCAAGCAGATTTAAAACTTCTTCCCGGACTTCATCCAACTTCAGACCGAGGTTCATTAATACCTGAGCCGCAACACCTTCTTGTTCCCTTAGAAGCCCGAGCAGGATATGTTCGGTGCCGACATAGTTGTGATTTAAATTACGTGCTTCTTCCATCGAGTACTCGATGACTTTCTTGGCACGTGGCGTTTGCGGCAGTTTGCCCATCGTGACCATCTCTGGCCCGCTCTGAACGAGTTTCTCAACCTCAAGACGGATTTTTCGCAGATCAACGTCCAGGTTCTTTAGTACGTTGGCAGCAACACCGCTTCCTTCTTTGACCAATCCAAGAAGGATATGTTCGGTACCGATGTACTCGTGATTGAATCGTTGCGCTTCCTGATTAGCTAATTGCATAACCTTGCGAGCGCGGTCGGTAAAACGTTCGTACATGACTTGTCCTCTGTTGTGCCCCTGCTTGCTGTTCGCAGATGACCTAGTGGGCGATCTGCGAATAACGATCAGGTAATCCCATTGTGATTGCCGAGCTTGGCCGTCAATCCAGGGATTGTTATAAATTGCTCCCCTCCAAGATAGCGGAATCCTCGCATTTACGGGATACCATCAACTACCCACTGGTGGGGTGAATACGGGATTAATTCGTATTCATGCTGCAACGCCATTGCCCTGCAGCCGCGTCCGTGCCTGTTCAATCAACGTTGCTTCCTGTCGGACCTGCAACGTCCAATTACCGTTTTCGATGCTCGAACCAGCCTGACTGGTTAACAGCTTCAGTAGACGGCTTGCTTCTTCAATCTCGTTACAGCGTCGGTTTACAGCAATTAGCAATAGCCATGCCGCAACGTCGCGACGATCCTGCTCTACAAGCTGTGAAGCAACTTCGCTGGCTTTTATCCAGTTGCCTTGTAAATAGGCATCCCGTGCTTCAATAAACAGATCAATCGGTTCCTCGGTTTCCCGGGGACTCGATTGCTGCTCGTCGCTAACACTGTCCGAGACATCTGTCGCAATTGGCTTGTTGGATATCATGTACTGAACACCGTCCAGTATGCCGATGACCCAAATTAAGCCAACAATGGACCAAAGCCCCAGCATCATCTCAGGTGCTATCACGTCTGTCCAAATGAACTGACATGTCATGGCTACGTTTAGTAGCACGGCAAACATAAGTGAAGAGAATAGTCCCAACCACTTACCGCCGACCCAGAGCCGTGAAAGCCCAGGCCATAAACAAGTTGTCCATGCGAACAGTTGCATTGTGATTACCGATATTCCAAACAAGTGTGTTAGGAATTGTAGTTGCCAGAAATTGTTTCTAGCAAGTCGGGTTTTTCTGCCAAAATGGCAGAGGGCAAGCATAATAACTTACCAGACCCGTTAAACCACTTTCGGTTGCATGTCACAATGTTACGTATAACACCAAGACACTTATGTACTACGCACTTACCGTGCCAAATATTGGTTTGAAAGTCATATTTGCCTAAGGGGGTTTTGTCCATGACTGACAAAAATCAAGCTCTCAGAATCCTCGATGCAAACCGCAATCGTGGGTGTGAAGCTCTGAGGACCATCGAAGAATACTTTAGGTTTGCGTGGGATGACTCGTACCTCACCGAACTGACGAAGTGCATTCGGCATGACTTCAATACGGCATTCACTGCAAGTGGTCATACACTTCTTGCTATGCGAGACACAGATGGCGATGTGGGCACAAACATCTCTACCACTACTGAATCGAGCCGGGCTTCTACTCGAGACGTTATCGAAGCAGCTTTTTCACGATTACAGCAATCATTGCGCGTGATTGAGGAATACGGAAAAGTCGTTAGCGAAGCAGTTGAATGTGAGTTGATTGAACAACTGCGATACAGATGTTATCAGCTGCATCATAGTTTCGCGTCGATCACCGCTGGCAGAGAGCGACTGACAGATGCGAGGATTTACGCGATCATATCCGGGCAGGAGTCTGATGAGGACTTTGATAAATACTGCACGGAGATCATTCACTCGGGAGTGGATGTTATCCAGCTTCGTGATAAGCACTTGCCGGACCGGGATTTAATCGCCCGAGGTAAACATCTAAGACAAATTTTAAATACAGTTGATCTGCCGCCACTTTTCATCATGAATGATCGTCCGGACCTTGCGGTTTTAACTGACGCTGACGGTGTACACGTTGGACAGGATGAGTTAACCGTGGCGGAGACCCGAAGCATTGTAGGCCCGGACTTGATCATAGGTGTTTCAACGCACAACATTACACAAGTAGCCAACGCGGTTCGCGAAGGTGCAAACTACATTGGCTGCGGGCCGACATTCCCATCTGGTACCAAGTCCTTTGATTCCTTTGCCGGCGTTAGCTTTCTTCGAGAGGTGTCAAACAGATTCCAGATACCGGCATTTGCTATTGGCGGTATTGATCTAAACAACATTGCCGAAGTGGTTGAAGCGGGGTTCAATCGCGTGGCCATTTCCGGAGTACTTTCAAACTCGGTACCTCAGGATGTAGTGAGTGCACTGCAACCATTACTAACTTAACGAAGTTGGCTCATTACTCTCGTCTCAGCACCACCGTAGGAAGCCAAAGTGAACACGAGCGGATTTGAAGTAGAACAAAAATATGCTGTTACCGAGATGACTCCACTAATTGATGCTTTGGAAAGCCTTGGTATCCAATGGCAGAACGAGGTGTGTCAACGGGATTATTACTTCAATCACCCGTCTCGTGATTTTGCAATTACCGATGAAGCTGTTCGAATTCGGATCGAAGATGATGAGGCTTGCCTGACATACAAAGGGCCAAAGATTGGCACCAAGGCAAAAACGCGAAAGGAAATCGAGTTACCCATTGTCGAAGGTGTCACAGCAGAACCTGCTATTCGGGGGTTTTTAACGGAACTTGGATTTCGTGAAGTGGCGTTGGTTTCCAAGAAACGGCGGAACGGAGTCTGTCGCTTGAATGATCGCGATGTAAGCATTGCACTCGACAATGTAGAGCAACTAGGGTCTTTTATCGAACTTGAGTTATTAGTTTCGGACGAATCAGAGATTGCTGTTGCTCAAAGCATATTGGATGATCTGGCCAACAGGGTAGGATTATCCTCGACTGATCGCCGCGGCTATTTAGACATGCTGCTAGAAATCGATTCCTGACTTATCTTATCGATGACTCACTCGTGGCGTGGTTCGGTCAGTGTAAATGTGAGTATCCATCCAATCAGCAACAAGACACAAATACCCACGAATAAAGGTACGTAAGAATCGAATAGATCGATGCTTCCCGCAAACAATGGACTTAACATTGCCGGGCCCGCAACACATAGCGAGAGCGTACCGAGGTAATGCGGTTGATCGGATGGGCCTACGAGTTCGAGTGTGTAATTTTGAAGTATTCGAATCGTAACCGGTGTCAAACCAATCATGGTGAAGACAATCCAGAATAGTCTTCCGCCGGATTCCTGATTGGCTAATACAAGTGCGACGATTGGTGTAAGGAGCACTCCAAACAGGAGGACCCTTAAGACAAACCGGTTTCCACGTGAATCGGCGAGTGGTCCAAGAATGAGGCTGAAGCCCGCAACACCGATGTTTTGTACGACGATCCAGATTCCAATATTGGCGATATCCATATCCAGAACATCCTGTGCCATCGGCTGGTAATGTGGAAAGAGCATAATGCTGGAGCTAAAGAGCGCACCGACCAAAGCGATTCTGCGAAATCGCGCATCCGTTCTTATAATTGTCAGGGCTCGTTTGAAGGATTCGCGTACCGCATTGTTTTCGTGCTCGTAGTGATCCACTTTTTCATCCAGCAAGAGCACTAGCAATGATGCTGCGACAAAACAACTTCCGGTGAAAAGAAAGATCGATGTAAAGTCTTCTGTCGTTTCATTTAGCCACTTTGGCATAAGCAGAAGAACAAGCGCTGCAGCAGATAACGCGCCAACGAAGTTAGCACCGGTTAGCAGTCTTCCCCGATGTTCTGCCTCAATTAGTTTTCCTTGAGCTGTTCCGACGGCTAGTTGGTTAATTCCGGTTGCAAAGAAGAAGATTGTATAGATCACCAAAAAAATACCCTGCATGGCGATCGGGTTGGATTCGGCGAGCTCGTTCCAGAAAAGTCCGAGTGTGATAAAACACCCGCCCATCGTAGATGTTGCGACAAGGATGATTCGCTTCTTTTGGCGTGCAACACGTATGCTAGATGAGATTACCAGCGGCGGCACACTTTGACCAAAACGGTTAATCGTAGTGAGACAGCCCCGCATCCATGCTGGTGCACCAAGCATCTGCATGACGGCGGGCATTACAACACTTTCTGTCTTAAATATCCACCCACAGCGAA
>JAKUOW010000300.1 GCA_022451045.1 Pirellulales bacterium
TTGGTCCCGAGCGTTGGGATACGCCTTACCTTTTCGAAAGCTTATTCGATAAACCTCGCAGCCACCACGTGATGTCTCACAATCAGGAAAATTATATCGATGACTTGCTCAAGGTGGATCGCTTTCATGTCTCGCAGTTCGCGTATCTTGTCGAAAAGATGGCTAACATCGAGGAAGCCAACGGCAGCTCACTCCTGGACAATACAATTTTTACTTATGGCTCCGGCTTGGGCGATGGTGCTACTCACCAGTACAGCGCATTGCCTATCGTGGTAGCTGGCAGTGGCGGCGGCAAACTTATCACCGGAAAACATCTGAACCTCTCCGAGACCTCCGGATCTGTGCCAAAGCAAAAAGGTAAATTCGTAAATCCTAAACAAGGTCACCCTCTCGCCAATCTATGGCTAACCCAAGCAAATGTCCTTGGCTTAAAACTAAACCGCTTCGCCGAAAGTACCGGCACAATCTCGGGACTCTTGGCCTGACGGGATTACGGATAAAATGAGTATTTTCGGCGGCTTGCGACCTCCTCCTTGATTCTTTTGGATGTCTTTTTTGTGTTTGTAAGGTTTGTGGCGCTATTTAAGTAGAGTCTATTGTCTGGCCCATTTTTCATATTCAGCAAGGATTTCAGTACGTGAACATCTAGGTCTCAGTACTATCCTAGCTTGATAGTGATACTCTTTCATTACTTCGTACTTGGGCACGATAAACTGCCAGTCCCATGCCGGGTTGGTCGTTTTAGCCGCTTGGTTTGTGCCGCCGCCGCTTGGCGAGTGTGTCATGCGAATGCCGTTCCCCGGCTTAAACATCATGATGTAAACCAGCCCGTCCACATTCCCGTAATACAACGGCTTGGCGTATCGCATGCGGGAGAAGTTTTTGAAAAGCGCATCATGCGTCCCCTCCTCCCAAGTGAGCTCAAAATCATCCCCATGGGCAAGTACGGTGCTCTCGTCATTGTGCGCCTGCGTACAGAGCTGCATCCAAAGCGACTCGCCTTTGCTCCAGCTACCGGGAAAATAAAGACTCTTGTCGGCCGGGCCGTTTATATAACTGGCCCAGAAACAGCCAAACCAACCGCGCTCATGCACGTGCTGGTGCGGCTTGCAGCGGAATTCCAGATCGAGATACCATGGGGCGCGGAGCGTGAATCGCGTGGTGCTCTCCACATGAAAATTCGGTGTGACAGGCTGGTACAGCTCCGCCTGCTGGTCGCTGATTTTTTTGAAAGTCATCGGCGCCCGGCGCGGTTCAAAGAAAATGTCGCGGTTTGTGAATTCCGTTTCGCCATTGAAAACATGCTCTAGATTCAGCCCGGCGTAGGCCGGGACAAACAGATTGCGTGTGCTGTTGAGATGCCGCAGTTCCCAGACCCCATTGTAGCCGGCACGGTGAACTTGATGCTCCGAATTGTCACCAATTACGGCATTGATTTCTCCGACAGTAAATTTTGAGTGCGCCATGCACTTACTCTGCCACTCTAACTTTCTCCAGCCAAGAGAGATTCTATCGTTACGCTTTTGAAAAAGGTAAAGAGTGCTGTTTGACAGCATCGCAATACTGAATAAAAAATGGCGCAGGTTTTAGAAGAGAAAAAAAATTTAGATGAAACTAACTATTGAAACTGTGCTTTGGTCTATTTTTCTCCTTGATGCAATTGCAAACATTGGATTCGCCCATTCTTCAAGCTTTAACAAGTGGTACATAAATAAATTCCCGAGAATATCCATTCTCTTTCCGTTATCAAAAGGCTGGAGCGTTCTTTATCTCATAGTAGTGATATGGGTTGGAACTTTGATATTCAGATTACATTCAAGAATTTGATTCAAACTTGCTGTTACCATTTTTAAATTCCATACAAAATTTCGACTTATGAAATATATCCAATCGATATTCATCACATTAACACTGCTAATTTTTAAATGCACATGTAGCGCAGATGAAAAACCAACCTTGGGGGATGCTGACTTTCCAGCCCCATCTCCAAGCAAAAGGCATGATAAAAAAGTCATTCAGGTAAAGAATGGCAAATACGACTTGTTATTGATAGGGGATTCAATAACCCACTCGATCGGTGAGTTAGAAGGAAAATATGAAGTTTTTAAGTCTATTTGGGATAAGTATTACAAACCCATTAATGCAATTAACCTTGGCTATAACGGGTATCGCACTGAGCAAATCTTATGGAATTTAAGTAACGGTGAACTCGAGTTTAAACAGGCCCCAAAGGTAGCAATGGTGTTGATAGGAACTAACAATAGTGATGACAGAAACTTTAAGAAAACCCATAATCCGGAAGAAATCTACAGGGGAACTAAAGCTATAGTTAATTTAATAAAAAAAACCTATCCAGAAATAAAAATATTGGTTTTAAGAATATTTCCTAGAGGTGGAGATGATGAAAAAGGCATCAGTCCGCCAGTTTTTAAATCATCGGAGAAATGCATAAATATTTGTCATGAAGCGGGGCTTTTAACAAAGCAACTTGCAGATGGAAAACAGGTTTACTGGATGGACATCAACAAAATATTTCTTCTGGAAAACGGTAAAATAGATACAAAAAAAATGTGGGATTTACTCCACCCAAGCCCATCCGGAGCTGAAGCATGGGCAATAGCGGTTAGACCAACATTGTTAAAATTGATAAACAACGAACCTGTCCCAGCTATACAGATATTAAAGTAAGTTGCCTTAATCAGCAATCAACAACTTTAGACATAATAATTCACAAAGACTACATAGGTGTTTCGATCTAACGGGGGAGAGTCAGAGTTGTTTTCGTAAAAAAACAGTTATTATACCTGAAAGGTATTAAAACCGAATCGATTACTGGAAACTATTGTTCTTTTTCATTTTTCCAACGTTTACTTATGGGTATTCTCATGGCCGTGCGTTTGTTATCCATACTTTCCTTAGTTCTTCTTGCCAGTTCATTGCTGGCAGTTGCTTCGCCAAAGAATCCAAATATTGTTTACATCATGTCCGACGAACTCGCTTACTTCGAGTTGTCACACATGGGTAACCCGTACATCAAGACACCGAACATCGACCGGTTTGCGCAGGAGGGCATACGTTTTACTTCGGCTCTGGCGGGTGCGCCGGTTTGTGCGCCACTTCGCTGTAACCTAATGACCGGCAAGCACGCCGGGCACGCCTCGGTTCGCGCGAACGACGGCGGTACTCCTCTGCGCGCGGGCGAGCCGACCATCGCCTCGATCCTCAAGGAAATCGGCTACGCGACCGGCGGCTTCGGCAAGTGGGGTTGTGGTGGGCGCGATTCGACCGGTGTGCCGGAGAAGCACGGCTTCGATGTTTTTTACGGCTACTACGATCAGGTACACGCACACTCGTTTTATCCGCCGTACCTCATTCGCAACAGCGAGGAGGTGAAACTGAAGGGCAACATCGGCGGACGATCGGGCGAGTCTTACGCGCATTACCCGATCATGGAGGCGGGTCTGAAGTTTATCCGCGAAAACAAGGACAACCCGTTTTTCTGTTACTTCCCGATCACGCCGCCGCACGGTATGTACGACATCCCAGCGAACGATCCCGCGTGGAAGCTGTACGAGGGCGAGGCGTGGATCAACGATCCGGCCATCCCGCAGGACGTAAAAAACTACGCTGCCATGGTGAGCATGGTGGCCCACAACGTCGGCCAGGTGCTCAGCCTGTAGCGCG
>JAKUOW010000301.1 GCA_022451045.1 Pirellulales bacterium
TCTCGGGTAAACAGCTGTTCCTCCGCTCGGCAACCGAAGCCGATGCACGCCAGGAATACCTATACTGTGTAGAAGAATAATCTAGCAAGGGCTAGTCAATCGCCGGATGGTAACCGATGGTATTCATACGGATGCGGTAAAACCCACCGCCTGCGGTGATGTATAGCCTTTTAGCCTCGTCGCCCTTGCCGAATGAGCAATTCGTTGGAAGGGTAGGTGTCTTTATCTTCGCGAGAACCTTGCCTTTGGGGCTAAAGATCCAAAGCCCGAAGTCCTCTGATGACCGTACGGCTGCATAAACCCTACCGTCTCTATCCACGGTCATGCCATCCACTCCTGTTTGATCTCCAAAATCGTGCAGCACACGTCGCCTACTAAGTTCACCATCTTTCAATCTGAACATATTAAGCGTCATTCGTCCCGGCTTGAATCCTTCCTCCAGGTCTGCCTTGGCAGAGCCGTTATCCGTTTCCGCGATGTAAATACTACGTTGATCGGGTGAAAGAACGATTCCATTCGGTTTAGCAATCTCAGTCGTCGCGATTGATACTTTACCGTCCGTTGTCATCTTGTAGACATAAAAACCGTCCAGCTCTAACTCTTCCGGACCTACATATTTTGGGTCTGTAAAAAAGACAGTCCCGTCTCGCGCGATCACAAGGTCATTTGGTGAATTGAATCGTTTCCCGTTAAACCGTTCCTGAATTGGTTTCACGTTCCCATCTGGCGTGATTTCAACCAATGCACGCGCACCGCCCAGTGGTGAGGCACAACAAGCTAGCAAACGCCCATCGCGCGTAAACATCAGTCCGTTGCCCATCTTGCTGTCAGCACAATGAATCGTGGTGTTACCACTAGCAGGATCGAACTTCATGATCCGAGCCGGCCGTGCATCAAATGGCTGTGCAAAGTCAGAAAAATACATTGCTCCGCCTGGCCCTACAGCAGCGCCTTCGGTAAACCCGCCTTCTTCCCAAAGGACTTCAAGTGCGTCATCCGCAACCAGACCCTTCGGATCCCAGATCAATGATTCTTCACCGTAAGCCATCTCAATATCCACCATCGCGGCCAGTAATACGCCACATACAGCTAGCAATAATACACGCATTTAAACTCATCCCGTTCTAATCACTTTGGAAAACCACACCACCAATCCTTTGCGGCAGATTATGCATTGATTCTATAAGACCGGCGCACGGGATGCGAATTGCAGGATAGACTCCACTTCATGCGCAAAATCCAATACATCACGGTCCGCATGGTAGCCGCCAACCAACTGAATTCCCACTGGTAGCCCATCTCCGGTAAAACCAGCTGGCATACTTAATGCTGGCAGCCCCGTGACCGTTATCAAATAGCACGACTTCATCCAGTCTACATACGTGTCAAATTGCACCTCGTTGATGCTTTCCAAATATGGCACATTAACATCAAACGGCGGCGTCTGTACTGTCGGGCATAGAAGATAGTCATAAAGGCCCATGAACTTGGTCATGCGTTCAAAGAGTTTCGTACGCAATTCATTCGCACGAGCTAAATCCTTCGCCGTCAATTTTCGCCCCTCATTAACGTTCCAATGGATTGTGTCTTTAACCAGCTCTGGCGACCGCTCAATTAAGGGGCCGAATTTCATCGCGAAACGATAGGCACGCCAGGTTTTGAACACCTCATCTGCGCCATTCAAATCCGGGTCAACCTCAACGACATCCATGCCACACTCCTGCAGCTTCAAGACTGCATGATCCAAGACTTCAAGCACTGCCGGATCCACTGGCAGTCCACCAAGTGTCCGACTATACGCGATCCGCAGCCCTTTCGTGTCGCAACCCAACGGACCTGCGAAATCCGTCGGTGTCGCATGCAACGACAACGGCACACGCCGGTCAAACCCGACAGTCGCCTGCAGTTGCAAAGCAATGTCTTCAACCGTGCGAGCCATGGGGCCCTGGACACTATAGCCAAACCAAGCTTCATCCGTGGGCCACACCGGCACCAAACCTGTCGATGTACGAAAACCTATTACATTGCAGAAACTTGCTGGGTTTCTAAGCGACCCACCCATATCGCTGCCATCTGCGATCGGAATCATGCGCGCCGCCAACGCCGCTGCCGCACCGCCGCTTGAGCCACCGACCGTTTTGTTTCGATCATAAGGGTTGCGAGTAGCGCCAAATACTTCGTTAAAAGTCTGGCTGCCAGCACCGAACTCCGGTGTATTAGTTTTTCCAATCGTGACGGCACCAGCCGACTTCAGTCGCTGTACGATCAGGTCATCGCTTGTCGGAATAAAATCAGCATAGATACGTGATCCCCATGTTGTCCGAAGGCCCTCAGTTTGCACCAGATCTTTATGAGCAATTGGCAATCCGCCGAGCACACCAATTTCTTCACCCCTGGCGAGCTGATGATCTAGTTGTTTGGCAGTTTGACGAGCCTCATCCCGGCATTCGCTCACGACTGCATTGATGACAGGATTCCACTTAGCGACTTGCGCAAGAAACGCATCAAGTGTTTCCTCGCAACTAACCTTACGATTGCGAATCATGTCCGCAAGTTCGGTAGCCGACCGTTCTATCAATTCCACCATATCAGACCTTTTCAGAGGTTCAGGGCAAACTGTTCAATCATGCACAAATACATTGTTCGAGAAATGAACATTATGTAGCCAAATAACACAGCCGTGGAAATCTGCCGTCGGAAATAATCAGAAATACACCACATAAATGCCTATTTTACACTGCCAAGCACTTTTGGCACGCTGGTTGCACTACATCATCGTAAATCTGAAACCAAACACGGGACTTCAAGGATGTGGCAGACGGAGCACTAACATGTTAGATCTAAAAACTCGGTTTTTTGATGATGGGCGTATAGAAATCAAACGAGTGTTTGATCGCAATAATTTAGGCCATTGGGACCACCGGAATCCACTCGCTTATGAACAGAGCATCATGTGGATGAGGAACATACATACTTTCCCGTTTATCCGATCCACAATGGTTGGAAATGCGAGAAGTCGCCGCGGTCCGTTGCTTTCTAGTGGCTCGCGGCAACTTGTACTAGGCTACGCCCGACTTACGGCAGATGCACCACGCAAGGGACATCTCGGCCAATACTACCTGCGCCGAGTCTTTTATTTGACGGCCCAAGATTTAACGAATCCGAGCGGAGTCCGACCAGATTCGTCTTGTTTGGATACCGCTTCGATAATTCCGACGGTACACGGCGACGTTTACCGTCCGGCTGAAACTACCTCGAAAGCTTCTTAGCTTGCCAAAGCGTCACACGCAGGTCGTCGGCACGCGGTTCGGTGTCATCTTCCAAAGAAAGGCCGCCATCATCCTTTAGGTTTCGGCCAAAGCTATACACGCGTACCACATCTTCGTTCTTTACATATGAGACAACAAGTGGGCCAAAATCATCCCTCGGAATTTTCGGGAGATATGCGGGAACGATCGTCTCCAGCTTATCCGGGTATTCATCGTTATCTCGCTTGTATCGTTCCACCGCGATGGCTACCTGTGACAACCGTAACCGCATATGCATTTGATCCTCGGCTGAAACAGCAGCATTCATTGCCGGCAGTAAGAGAGCAATCAATGTTGTGCCAATTTGCTCGGTCGCAATGTCACTCGGGGATTTACCACCAAACAACAACGATGCGGCTAAACCAGTGGGAT
>JAKUOW010000302.1 GCA_022451045.1 Pirellulales bacterium
GGGTGTCACGGCCAGATTCTGTGGTCCACCTCCAAGGCTCTCCACAATTTCAATAAGCTCGAGTGTTCCGTTGGCCAGTACTTTATAACAAGCAAGCGAATCATGCCCACGGTTAGTGCCGTAGGCAAAGCGGCCGTCTGGTGTGATCTTTACGTCAGCAGTGTGGCTGGTCCCATCAAAGTCAGCTGGAAGTGACGCGCTCGTTTGCGTTTTATTTAGGTGACCGTTACGAGCGTTATAGTCAAATACCGTGATTGTGTTTAACAGCTCATTTATCACATAGAGATGTTTACCATTCGGGTGAAACGTCAAATGTCGCGGTCCTGAGCCAGGGGCTACGGTTGCATAGTGCTCGTCACCAAGAGGTTTAATAGCGCCATTTTTCCCGAGTTTGTATGACACGATTTTGTCGATTCCCAGATCTGCGGAGTAAATGTACTTGTTATCCGGGCTGATAACGATGCAGTGTGCGTGAGGTTCTTTTTGACGTGATTCATTTACACTTGATCCGTCGTGCTTATAGAATGTCGCAGAAGCATTGGCCGTCCCGTCACTATTAAGTGCATAAGAAGCTACATCTCCGGTAGTGTAGTTGGCCACGACCAACAATCTGCCTCGCCTGTCCACATCCAAATAACACGATGCCGTGCCGTGTGTTGATTGCTTATTCAGTTTTCTAAGGTTTCCGTCACCGTCTATGACGCGAAGTGCGACGACCTCCTCATGCACATCACCACCAAATCCACTTTCACCGTGGATGGAATATAATGTGGTCTTGTTAGGTGACAAGGCCAGAAAAAATGGGTGTGCTATGTCTTTATAATTAGCAGTTTCCTCCAATTCACCAGTATCTGTATCAACGGTGAATGCATAGATGCCTGCTTTATCAGCCGTGGCGAAAGAAGACACAAAGATCTGCACTTCTTCTGCACGTGATTCCGATGGTAGCGTCGAAAGCGATAATGTAACGGTCATCATTAGGGAAATGGTCTGTTTGAACAGAGATGTTTTCATGGTGGTTGATATCTAAAACAGGAGGGATTGATACGTATTGTTGGGAAAATCGTTCGTATAGAAGTGATTATATAGAACGTCCGCCGGGCCTGTGGCAGATGATATTACTTGCTAGGGACTTCTCGGATCGGGAAGTTCCAAGATTGCGAGTGTGTCTCGATAGATCATTGTTTCAATTTCGTCTTCATCGAGTCGAGGTAAGTGTGTCCCTTGGACCATATCGTTCATCGATCGCAAATGGTCGTTTGTCGCCTTGATGGTCGTGAATGGATAGTCAGTGCCGTAGAGGATCTTATCCCAAATTCCGTATTCCTGAACCAATACCATCGTGTTGTAGAACTGAAATGGTCGATAGTGAATAGCGCTTATGTCTGCATACACGTTTCGATGCTTACGTGCCGTGACGATGCAGTCACCACTATATGGGTGACCAACGTGCGCCATGATTATTTTCACCTCTGGAAACTTCGCAGCTACCGGATCAACATTTCGAGGCAGCGTGCATTCCAACGGCGATTGGCTGGCAAAATTCGTACCGGTGTGAAGTAGAACGGGCAAATTGTGCTTTGTAGCATAGGACCACAACGGGTCTAGTAATGTGTCCTGTGGCATAAACCCTGCATACATAGGCATGAGTTTAATGCCACACATTCCTAATTCCTGATGTCCGTACTCCATTTCCTCTTGCCAGTTTGGTTGTGTCGGATCAACGGCAAGGAATCCTATTGCTTTCTTAGGATGTTGCTTGACGAAATCTGCGACATAGTTGTCATCCACCCAGATGCCACTTAATCTTCCTTTGCCTCCAAAGACGATACGAATGTAATCTTCTCCGTCGGGAACAGTGGCTTCGTAACCTTCATGGGTGCTCGTTAGGTCAAGTTCTTCGTCAGCCTTGGCACGCTCAGATGCCTGAGCTCTAAAATCGTCTGTAAAGTGATCCGGGAACTTCCAGACATGGGAATGCACGTCGATGATAGTTGGCATTTCGCGGTTATCCGTGTGTTGTGAATTCGTTGTTTTCGAAATGTTATTTTAAGGCATTCTAATGCGGCGGAGGGGACATCCGGTAGAGATTGGGAAACGCTTGTGTTAGATATGACGTTTACTCTTTACCACTTAACAGTTCATTTGATATTCGAGGAAGTACTGTGAAGACAAAACAGCTCGTCGCATGCCTTGGCCTTTTCTTGATTGGTGTTGTTTCTCTATTTGTCGTAAAGCGGAGCGATGCGACGAATTTACAACAAGGTTTACCTGGAGTTGTCGCAGAAATTGATGCAGGCAGATTCGCCAGCTTGCAGGCAGCGCTGGATCACGTGCCTGAAACCGGTGGAATTGTTCGCATTCCCGCTGGTGTATTTGAGATATCCGAGCCACTCGTAATCACAACTGAGGATACTCGCATAGAAGGTGCAGGAACCGCAACGCACATCAAGAACATAAATACGGATGGCAAGCCAACAATCATGCTGCGGCCCGATTCCCGTGATGATGATGCCAGGGCGAGAATCTGGAGACTGCAGCTCGGCAATTTTCGAATTAGTGGTACGGAATCGTGTGGAGACGGCATCCTTGCCGAAGGGGTCAATGAAATCTTCATTCATGGCGTCTCAATCGATCACCATGGTGGCCACGGAATTCACATGGTGGACTGTTATGAAGATCCACGAATCGCAGATTGCATAATCACTTACAACAAAAGGGCTGGGATATACATAAAGAGTGGCCACGACATTGTTGTGAACGCAAATCAATTTGAGGAGAACCAGGATGCATTGGTATGCGTCGATAGTTTCAATCTGTGCATGAATGGCAATAATCTGGACGACCACCTTCGACATGGAGTTGTAATTGAAAATACGTACGGATCTGTGTTGTCGGGAAACATGATCGAGGAATGTATGGGAACTGCAATCATTCTTGACCGTGATTGCTATGGAATTACCCTAAGCGCGAATGTGATCGCACACGACATGGGCGGAGGTATAGACTTAAGAGATGCTCATGGATGTGCCGTTTCTGGAAACACGTTTACGTTATTGCACCACTTCAGTGTGCGTGTCTCAGAGAACAGTAGCAGGAACACCATCTCAGCAAATAGTTTCTGCAATAGTCATATTGGGAATGCCGAGAAGCGAAAACTTGTAGACGAAAACAATGATCCGGTGCGAATCGATATCGGTACAGGCATTCTCCTCGAATCTACGAAAGACATCGCAGTTTGTGGAAACACGTTTTCGGGCCTCGATGGAGCGGCGGTGAATGCTAAGGGAACTTGCGACCGCGTCCTCGTGTCGTCGAATGTAATTGTAGACATCAACCGAAGAACAGAAGACAGTGAAGAAGCGTTTGTGGTGGATGCTGACGCAAAGGTAACGATATTGTCAAACTTGCAATAGACTTGTTCGCGGGTTTATAGAATCAAGTGCAAGATGTCCAATAATTCAGCTTCAATTGCGTTATCGCCTGCGCGACGTCCTGGCCAGGTTGGCTTGTTTTCCTTTCGCCACTGGATATAACCGTCCGTCGTTTCCTTGTCTTTTAATTCAAGTCGAACATGAAGTGGGAATTCGACGGGATACGGTTTCATTTCCTCCAGTTTTTGAACTGCGTGTTTCGCGCCTGCGACGATTC
>JAKUOW010000303.1 GCA_022451045.1 Pirellulales bacterium
CAGTTCTGCATCGGGACGCGAGTTTGTCAGAAAATGCGATAGCCGGTTGGCAATCGTGAAATGATTGTCGCTCGTCATCGGCTCGCGCAGGTACAGAAAAAGATTGGAGCAGAGAAACGCCTGATAACCGGACTGCAAGGCCTCGGCGAGCGTCTCGCCGCTGTTCAGTTCTCCGACAACAAGTTCCTCAAATGGTGAGATGGCGTACTCCTGCACGTGCTCACTCGCGGAAAGATGGATGAAACGACGCAGAAGCCGTTTGGCTTCTGCCTGCGGATTATCCGATTTCACTTCAACACCAAGGCCATCAAACAGCACCCGATGCGAGGCGGGAGGCCACGTTGCTGGCGAGAGGGGACCTTCAATCTCGAGCCACGGGATAGCGACGCCCGGCTGCCCGCCTTCCGGGATCGTCGGGTAACGGTAGTACCCTGTTTTCCCCTGTGCGTCGATCTGTGGTGAAGGTAGGCCAAGCAGCCCGTACTCAATCGTCTGCCCCTCCTGCAGATACACGACTGTTTCGTAGACACGTTGCTCAGGCAGAATGTCGATGATGCCGCCCGTGGGTCGTACGTTCTCGGCAATGTCGTGGTTGGTTGGTTTGCGGGCACGAAACGTCATCGGCACCGAACGCGTGCCGGTCTGCAGAACAAAGTCTTTCATTTGCACCACAGAACGTGCGGAGAAACGAACGCGGTATTCCCCCGATGTGTGAGCGATCACTTTGTCGGGCCACAGTGCGTATGGCCATCCGGGTGATCGAAACAGAGCCAATTCAACCGATGGATCCGGTTCAAGTGTCTGTCCTTTCGGAGGCGATCTCAATTCCAGGTCGATACCCTTTGAGTCGCGACTAAAGAACAATGATTCCCTGCCGCCAGCGATGAACCATTTGGAGGCCAACTGTTTGCCTTCGACACGGCGTTTTACCACCGGTGGTGGATCCTTGGTGGAAACGATGGCTGAAGAAAGAGCGATTTCCACTGCATCGAGATACGCCATGAGTTGCAGACGCGACATGTCGAGCGAGCTGGAAACCTTGTCGCAATGATGGCTTTGGCGGTCGTGAGGCAAACGGTCGAGAATGTCGAGATGCGGAAGGTGCAGGAGGTCACGCAAATTCTGTTGGAACTCGATGCGGTTCAGACGCCGCATCGGCCCTCGCCCGCTTGTGGCAATCTTCGCGCGGTCTGCAGCCGCGAGAGGATGACGCAAAGCCCTGACCATCAATGCTCTTTCAGACTCGGGCAAGTTGTTCGGCGCGGGCGGCATCTCGCCCTTCATAATGCGATCGTGAATTTGAATCCAGCGATCCTGTGTGGCGCGATCCTCAAGGTCAAAAGACAGCGAAGTCAGGTCCAGGTTACCTTTCTTGGACGAGCCGTCGTGGCAGCCAACACAGTTCCGCTCCAAGAGTGCAGCGGCTGGCGCTGGAAACTCATCGGCATACAGCACCGATGCGGCGAGCAGCAGGCCAATAAGGAGTGAGAACGTGGATTGCATAATGGAATGCATTCGGGTGCCTTTTTCTGCGCCTTCTCGCAAAGGTATGTCTTGGGCAATCCATTTCGCTGATCGCCACACAATTCGTAGATCACCGTTGCTTTGATCGACGGGGCAACAACGGCTTCTTGCCACCGACAGTATACCAAGTCCGAGGCAAGATGATCCTCTATCGCTATCCAATAGCCGATATCAGCCGGTGGCCTGGTAATCGCGGACAATGATCCGGCAACCTACAGTCAACATGGTCGGAAATTAAAGGAACCCGGTTTGGCCGATCTTTTTCCTGTGACGGATCGAATGCATACGCAGGCTCACGGCAAGGGACAGGCAGTCTATCTGCCGGTTTGCGATGATAATCGGACATGCGTTAGTGGAAAATCTTGAAGTTAGAAACGGTTGACTCTAACCAATAAGGTGAGTCGGACTCTCCACCACCTCCTCGGAGTAGGATGCTAGATGAATTATTGTCGATGGTCACTGTGCTTCTTGGATATGCATTAACGTCAAATCGCAATTTATTGCAACTGAATCCGCCAATCGCTGGCAGTCGCTGACTGTCCCAGAGGACTTCTTCTTTGTTGCTAGTAATTATTACACGGACAGATTCTGAACCATCATAGGACAGCATCACATGATAAGTTTCATTTTCTCGAAAGCCGATTGTAGAAACTTCGCGCACAACATAGCCATCAACGCCTTTGAATTCGAGAGCAGGCCGTGATTGATTGGCCTGAATCCCTGCGTCGTGATCCTGTCTCGACCAGGTTAGGGTCAATTCCCCATTGCCGACCAGTGATACCGAGTTGTGGCCATAGAACCAGCATCTTCTTGGACTCAGATCAAATGTCATAGCAAATGCTTTTCCATTAGTGTCGTGAATTGATGTTGATGCGTTCGAAACATTGTTGCTTTCATCACGAGTAATGGCCATTTTGTCCGCCATGATTTCTAGATTAGAAGCATCACCATTTAACGTTTCGTTTTTGAATCGCCTTGAATCAAGTGATGCTTCCACATCGAGCTGTTCAGACTTTAGTGGTGGTTGATAGTCGAGAACTGTATAACGCTCCGGTGCAGATTTTATATCTACACTTGACGTTCCCGGCGGAAGCCGATCTCGATATTCCGACCACGGTGTTAAGCTAGCAATGACTTTGTTTGGGGCGATGCGTGTTCCATTTCGATCTCTGAATCTTAACTCAGTCTTAAATGCGGTTGATTCGCCAATGTTGCGCAGGGTGAAATGTTCGTTATCAATCTGAACCTCCACAACTGGCCTTAGAAAGAAGTCCTCGATTGCTGAGTCGACGGCTTGAATTAGACGTGGCGGTACGTCTGGGAAGAATCCAACGCCACACATTTCCGGACAAGTGGCTCTGATCATCTGAAAGACCCTGCGTAATTCCCGTTCTGTTCCGATCCAGTTGCTTCCAAGTCCTAATACCGCAATGCTTTTGTCCTTCAGCCCAGCATCTACAGCGGTTTGCCAACGACCAACAATTGTGCCGTCCCATCTCCAGTCAGACGTATAGGTTTCTACAAGAATTAGGTCGGATGCACGATATCCGGCAATCATTTGCTTTCCGCTGACGGAGAGACAATATGGTGCAATGAAGATGTTGGGGTGCTGTTTGCGCGTCAACAGCAGGGCTTCGCCAAGTTGTTGATCAACATCGTCTCCACCGCCAAATTCATCAATTACAATTCCGGTACGTTTCTCAGGAATAGCCGTCCAAAGGCCGGTCATCTTTTCGACGGAGTCAAAACCATGAGCCCAATGCCATTGCCCGCTCTTGTAACCTAGTGGCAATACACCGCGTTGTGTCCAGCGAATAGCTGAGGCGTTGCTGTCAGAGTTATCCATTACGGAAGTAACAAAGCGTTGCTCGTCTTTTGCCTGCCAGTAATTGAAATGCAAAGGGCGACTTGTTACGTAGAGTTTCGTACTCGGCGTTTTAAATCTCACGTGCTTACCATGGCGATCTTCACCGGTGATTTTGGCGTGAATACGGTAAAGACCTGTGTGCTTTGGAGTCCAAAGAACACTGATGCGAGATTTAACGGCGTCATAGATTCCCGGTAATTGCACTGTGCGAGTCTTGATTGCAGGCTGCTCGATATAAAACGATACGTCTGCCTCCTG
>JAKUOW010000304.1 GCA_022451045.1 Pirellulales bacterium
CGTCTGGCGCAGGCTGAGCCTCTGGTAATTCAGAACCGCTGATAACAATCAACGCCGGCGGCAGTTGATCTGTAATCTGCTCAATGGAGTATTCCTCGCCACACATCGGACACTGCACTATCGCATCACTACTAACTTGAGGCACGGTGACCTGTTCTTCACATGCCGGGCAATTTGAGATTGTCATCCGTAATTTTACCCTAATGATATGTCGCGGGTTTAAACAGCTTCGACACGAACACGAAGCTGTTTTGATTATGCAGGTGTCAAACCTGAATACTATTTTACGTTAACGCTAACATTTGATGATAGCGATGGGGCATCCTGAATGTCAGTGGAAATGCGAATGATTGCATTAATCATTGCGGCTTCCCCTGGGGCGACAAAGGTCATCGGCACCAAGTGCACTTTTTTCTTTTCCTTGCTCACCTCAAAAGAGAATCCATCCTGATCAGCGGTTATTCCGGTGATTTTGAATGGCTGGTCCGCTTTCACAACCATTCGTTTGATCACCTGAGTCCCCGGCGGCACAGTACCGAGAACCATCGAAGCAGGGCTGACTGTTACCGGTGCTATGACATTCCCGGTCACAGCTAGTTTTAGCTTCCCTTTATCTGCATCATCGGTGATTAATACCAAGTCATCCTTTATATATCCAACCGGTGCTTCGGGTTTCAATCGAATCAGCAAACGATAGTGAACTTGATTAGCTACCATGCTGCGATCGACAATCTCAACTTCGTAATAGTCCTTATCACACTGCACGTCCGTGATTTTCCAACTTGACCGGCCGGCATATTTGACGGTGACTTCCTGAGTTACCGTTGCTCCGTGTTTTATGTTCCCCAATTCAATTTTACCGGGTACAAACACGACATCACCGCGTATAAAACCCTCGATTTGAAGCTGAACTTCAGCAAAAAATGGTTTACTTATGGTCACCGTAACCGTGGCTCCACGTGACCCGACGAATGATTTTGTGTTATAGGTTGCCAGAATCGCACCCGACTCGAGCGACTTAATGGTCTGTTTTTCAATGGACGGAATCGTACATCCACAGCTCGCCCGAACGCTATCGATCACCACATCCTCCTTATATAGGTTGGTGATCTCAAACCGGAATTTCTGCTCAGATCCGCGGGCAACTGTTCCAAAGTCATGTTCGTGCACCTTAAACATCTTGCGAGCCCAATCCTGCGCATGTACCGGCGCACTGAATATCTGCGTAATCGTTAGCAGCAGAAATAAAAAAAGAGTTCTGGGCATGTGCATAAGGTTTAGGACCAAAGCTATTGGTAGTGCAGGTTATTGATATAAACGATGCTATTAAAGAGCTAGTGTGAGTGTCAACTTTGTTTTCAAGGTGCGTATCTTTCATAACCTGCATCTTTTGCTAATTCTGATGCCACAGCATCAAAAAAACAAAATCCCGCCAGTATCATATGGGACACATTTCATGGCCAAATGCATATAATGTATGAGACATAATCATCGCGCGCAGATTCCCTGTTTATCCGCGCTTTTTTCCTGTAATTAAGAAGACATATGGGACCAACGTCTCTGCATCGAGGATCACAAATGACGTTTAATCACACCATGATCAAGCAATTTGTCGCCGGCTGTCTGGCAGTCTGTATCATGACTCTTTCCGGTTGCGGCGGTGATTCTCAGGACTCCGAATCCACTGCCCAACTCGACACAAAGGTGGAGCCTGCACTTGTGCCTACTGTAAAGCAAGTTAATAAACGACTTGCTACTCCAGAGCACGACCAGTTCGATGCCGGTGATGGCGTTGCTGTTCAGCCCGTTGCACTCCAGGACGCTGACGAAAACCCGTTTCCACGGCGCATCAACGTTCCGGAAGACGTATTCTTTCCAAAAGACCGTGAATGGCTAAATACTAAGCCGCTGAGCAAGAAAGACCTAAAAGGAAAGTTCGTTCTTTTAGACTTCTGGACATATTGCTGCATTAACTGCATTCACATATTGCCGGAGCTCAAGAAACTAGAGAAGAAGTACGAAGATGAATTAGTAGTCATCGGTGTTCATTCTGCCAAGTTTGAAACGGAAAAGAGCCTAAAGAATATTCGCGAAGCGATTTTGCGTTATGAAATCATTCATCCGGTGGTCAATGACGATGATCACAAGATTTGGCAGGCATTCGGGGTAAACAGTTGGCCATCCATTCGGGTCGTCGATCCGGAAGGTTATCTTGTCGCGGGGCACAGCGGCGAATTTCGAGCGGAAGACATCACGGAGTTCTTTGACAAGGTAATTCCTTACTATCGCAAGAAGAAGCTTCTCGATGAAACTCCGATTCGTTTTGAACTGGAAGAATTCAACGTCGAAGAAACACCTCTTAAGTTCCCGGGAAAGATCCTGTCAGATGAACCGGGAAATCGTCTGTTCATCACTGACAGTAATCACAACCGCATTGTCATCACCGATCTCAATGGCAAGTTGCTCGATATCATCGGAAGCGGTGAAATTGGTAAGGCTAATGGTGATTTTCGAACAGCGTCGTTCGACCACCCGCAAGGCCTGGTACTTCACGGATCCACGTTGTACGTAGCCGATACGGAAAACCACATGATTCGAAAAGTCAATCTCGAATCCAAAACTGTTACCACGATTGCCGGTGATGGTGAACAGGCACGAAGTGCATGGCCTGGAGCAGAAACCGGCAATTTGCGCGGACCATGGTTTGGTAAACCCAAAACGACAGGTCTGAACAGCCCATGGGCACTTTGGATTCATGAAGACATTATGTATATCGCCATGGCCGGCCCTCACCAAATCTGGAGTATGAAACTTGATGAAAGTCGCATCGGTCCATTCGCCGGCAACGGTCGCGAAGACATCATTGATGGTGCACTACTACCGACACAACCATTCGGCACAGCCGCCCCTGGAGACGGCAGCGTAAGTTCCTTTGCTCAGCCAAGCGGCCTCACATCCGACGGCGAGTGGCTATACGTAGCAGATACCGAAGGTAGTTCCATTCGCGCCGTACCGTTCGATACGTCCAAGCAGGTACGGACAGTTGTCGGGTCAGCTGATCTGCCAAATGCGCGTTTGTTCACATTTGGTGACAAAGATGGACCACGAGACCAAGTGCTCCTACAGCACGCTATCGGCGTGACTTACCACGATGGAAACCTGTATATCTGTGATACCTATAACAACAAGATCAAAGTGATTGACGCAGCCAGTGGCACAACAGCTACCTTTGCAGGCACCGGAAAGGCTGGTCTTGATGATGAGCAAGGGTTGTTTGATGAGCCAGCCGGATTGGCCATTGCTGGAAACACGATTTACGTAGCAGATACAAATAATCACCAAATTCGTACGATTGATTTGGAAACGCGAAAAATCGGGACGTTAACAATTGAAGGGCTTGAACCACCGGTGCTGAAGGAAAAAGTACCGACCTTTAGTGATGCAGAGAAAGGCGTTGCCAAGAAAACCCTAATCAAGCCTGTTGATGGCAAGATCACAGTCAATGTAAACCTAGTGCTTCCAATTGGCTGGAAAATGAATCCACTTGCTGACCTATCCTATTATGTGGGGCTTGAAGGGAACGAAGGTGCCATCGATCGCGGTGCCGTCGGGCGTGGCGACCTGGAAACACCTGTGGACACCTTTAGCG
>JAKUOW010000305.1 GCA_022451045.1 Pirellulales bacterium
TTTTCTAACGGTAAAATTCTGGTTAATTCCTTCACCAGATCTAGAAATACAAACGCCTTCAAAAATCTGAATTCTCTCTCTTTCTCCTTCCTTTACACCACTATTTTCTTCGATTTTCGTTTTGCGATGGCACCAGTAGTCCATCCCTCCAAACAACACCCATAACGGCAGAAACATAAAGAGAATCATGTTGTAGACGAGTTCTTCAACGGTTGGCATTGGATTTCTCCCCTATTCTACAGATGACTTTTGAGATGGAATTTCCGCCTAATGCGTCTTAGCTTGAACTAAAAAGACGTGCAGCGATTCAGTACCTAAACGGTTAAACATGAGCCTGCCAAACTTGCAGTATTAGATGTACTACAACATCATCGAATTATCAGTTGGCATGCCACACGGACTTTACGTTTAGCATCGCGACTTTGCTTGATTACAGTGCCTTTATGATAGAGCATAACACGATAAAAAGTAGTTTTCGAAATCCGAGACAGCTTCGCACTCGGCAACATAATTTCATTCGTAAAGAACGCAGCCTACATCGTAACCGTCTAAAATATTAATGCGTTCACTGATTGAGATTGGCTCTGAAGGAAAATCAAATGCTCAAGAGGAATCTTCCACACGTAATCACATCAGGAATTATTGGGTTGCTGTCATGTTTTAGTTCGTTAAGCACAGCAGCAGAAGAGCCGTGGAAGCACCCGTTTGCACCGGACGAACATACGGTCGTGCTATATCATTTCGACGAAGGTGAAGGCAACGCAACACGTGATGCTCTTGGAGACGAATCGCTAACGCTACGTGCAAACAAACGAGGCCTGTGGGGGCAACATGAAGGGTTTGGCACGACTGCGAAATTTGAACGCAAGGATGACGACCCGAACCTGCTTATAGGTCCGGTCAACCACGACAAGTTACACCTTCGCAGTTGCACGACTGCCTGGACAATTGAGGCATGGGTTAAGTACGAAGGTCCGGGCGGTTTGGACACCGGAAGGACTGCGCTTAACATCTGCGGGACTGACGAAGAAGGCTTTTCCCTACCCACCGGGAAGCGTGGTGGCTGGAGTTTTGGGCTGCACAGTAAGTCCGGTGTCGGCGACCTCAAAAAAGGCATCACCCTTTGGGCAAGATTCATGGGGTCACCGCGGGGTAAGGACCCCAATCACGACACCAGTGGTATCTTGCTGCCCTACGCGTCCGGCGGTTATACCGACGCCCAGCCAGCCACCATTACAGATCATCAGTGGCATCATGTTGTATGGCAGTTTAGATACGCCGACCAAACGAATTTTTTCTTCCTCGACGGAAAGCTAATTCGAAGAGTGCAGCTACCTATAAAAGATGAAAACCGAATCATTGAGAACAATGCGGTTGACGTCGGTATCCCGTTTGTCGTTGGCGGCTTTCAACATTCGCAAGATCCACCATTTTTTCTGAGATGGGGGACGTTTGAAGGTCAAATCGATGAACTTCGAATCTCAAACGTATTGCGGTATCCCGTTGCAGAGAAGCTGAGCATTCTTAAGCAAACATTGCCGGACGCCGGGTTCAAGGTGCCATATAGCATAGATCTCGATACTGATGCATCAGAAGGCGCCGTCACATGGAATCTAATTGCTGGCCAGTTGCCCGAGGGATTAACCCTGGATACATCTCTTGGTCGGATACACGGCACACCTGTTAAAGACGAATCCACCAGTACATTCACAATCGAAGCGCAAGACGAAGCTGGCAACAGCGCCTCGCATCAATTTAAGATCGCTACCGCACGAGGCGAGCTAGTAACAGAATCTCTACCACCAGCATTTATAGGTGAGACCTATCATGCCGACCTAAGAACAAAGCACCTTGCTGCTCCACTTAAATGGAAAATAGTCAATGGCGAGTTACCCCAAGGTATAAAGCTGACGACGAGTGCTGAGGAAAACCCCACCAGCAATGTGAGCAAAAACGAGCCAAGCAGATCTACACAGGCTAGCTCCCGAGCCACTTTAACCGGCACGCCAAGCGAAGAAGGATGGACTGAATTGACGCTTCAGGTCACCGATGCCAACGGCGCTGTCAATCAATGCGATCTCGTCCTGAAGGTACTTCCTCAAGAGTTGTTTCAGATCAATGCGGACAAGCACACTGTCGTATTGTTTGATTGGCAGGGCCCTGATGGCAAGCTGATTCCGGATCGCATGGGTGAAAAGGCCCACACGCTGACCTGGACGAACATGGGCGGAGACCGGCGTGTGAACTGGCCCGGTCGCGAGCAGAAGTTTCCACAGTTTACCGGCCATGGTGAGCATGGATTTGCCAGCGAAGGCAAAGGGCTTCCGAAACTCGACTTTAAGACTTGTGATAAGGCCTGGACATTAGAAGCATGGATTCGTCGTGGCGGACCGATGCAGGCATTTGGTGGAACAGTCAGGGGAAAGCAACATCCATTTCATTTCGGTCACATTTGTGGTTCATACGACCTTACCGAAAGAGGCGTCTGGGAATTGTACTTATCTGACGTCAAGTCAGAGGACGGGAGCAGGGCACCGGGTATACACTTTTTTGGCAACAAAGAAGATCAGGCGTTAAAGGATCTACACCCATGGCATCGACCGGATGGGATAGTCGGTGATCGCTCTCAGGCGGGAATCCGCGATACGGAGTGGCATCATGTAGCTTGGCAGTACAACTACGAACATGACCTGCACGAATTGTATTTAGATGGAAGACTGATTTGGAAGATGAATAGTCCGGATGGTCGCAAGCTGGTGAACAACCGGGAGCACGATGCCCAATTTAGTGTAAGCACGCGGCTCACAGGATATTCCAGGTATGGTGGTGCGTTTAATTACCTTGGCGAAGGCAACTTCTTTGGACAAATCGGAGAAATTCGAATTTCCAACATCCGTCGCTACGGACAGTGAGGTTTCAAACCTTTACACAACCTCCACTCAGCCACACCGTGCACAAACAAACGTTGTCCGAGCCTAATTGCTCGACACGGGTTTTTTGGCAGTGCTGCCTGCGTCATCAGCGGTTTGCTTTAGAACCGGCGAGCCTCCCGGAACTGCCGTACACTATACTCGGTCGTCGCAGCCTACAGGCATTTTGGACGAGCCGTCCGTTGTCTCGTACGAACCAGTAGGCTACGAAATGTCCGTGCACAAAACACCTTTACTGCGGCAACAAGGTAATAGTGGTCTCGCTGGAAGCCGGTATATCATTCTCGACAATCACCTCGACCAGTTTCTTATTATCACTAACGCTTTCAGAGATGATTTGACCGGCCGTTGGCAAATACCGACCATTGGGCACGACAAATGAAACTCGTCCTTTACTAAAAGCCTGACTGTATTCATTAATCACACGTACTTCAGATGGCTTTAGCACCTCGATACGCAATGGACATAACTCGTCTCGCTCAAATGGAATAGGCGCCGTTTCATGGCCTGCATACGTAGCTGATGCGACTTTTCCGTTTTCGAATTGAACAACACGAAAGCTTACCGAATTGGTTTTTCCCACTCGTTGAGTTGGGGTATTCCCCATTTCCATTAACTTATCGCCGGGGCCGTGAGCGTCGTGG
>JAKUOW010000306.1 GCA_022451045.1 Pirellulales bacterium
GGCCCGAAGAGTGAAATAATTCCTGCCACTCCCCTCTAGAAACAAAGAGCCAATACTAGTGGAGAACTGAGAAAGCTGAAGGAAAATGAAACAACTACTAATTATAATCGCAGCCGTGGTGCTTCTTGGGTGCGGTGAGTCTCAGCTGTCGACTCCTGCGCCAGAAGTGAAACCAGTTGAACCGATTGCCGAAGCTGCAAATCTAGAAGCCCCATCAATCTCAATACACGATGCCGTTTTAAAATCAAAATTTGGTAGTGAAGTAGTAAAAGAAATTTACTTTCAAATGATTCGACAACACTTGGCTGCTGGTACAGATTTTAATGCGTTAAATAATTTCGGGGAGACACCGCTTGATTTGGCCGAGGGCGAAATCGCCGACTTTATTCTCAAGAGCGGTGGTAAGACTAGTGTTTGGTTAAGGGCGGACGAATCAATCCACCTAGCCGCCGAAGCTGGACATATTGAAGCCGTCAAAAAGCACTTGGCTTCCGGTGCGGATGTGAATGAAAAGGATAAAGACGAATTGAATGATGGATTTACTCCTTTGCATCACGCGGCGTATGAAGGGCACAAAAAACTTATTGAAATAATTATCGAAAGCGGTGCAAATATTAACGCGACAAGCGATAAACGAGTGACCCCTTTGAATACCGCAGTTGGTATGGGTTTGATTGATTGCGTTGAACTACTAATTAACTTAGGGGCAAATTTAAACGAGAAGGATGGAGAAGGATGGACTGCTTTGCATCTGTCTTCTAACTCGGGAAAAATTGAACTTGTTAAATTACTAATTGACAAAGGTGCAGATATAAATGCGCAGGACGTTGATGGCGAAACACCGCTAAATCGTGCTGAAAACGAAAAACCAATTTCCGACCTTCTCCGCAAACACGGCGGCAAGACGGGTGAAGAATTGAAAGCTGCTGGCAACTAACCCAACTCCCTCCACCACTTGAACGCCTTCGGTTTTAGATTGGACACACTTTCCGGCAACAGTTAATCCGGCTTGATAAGCAGACGTCTACGCATTACAAAAAACGCGTCCATGAAATATCTGATTACAACAATCGCAGCCGTGCTATTTGTGGGTTGTTCTGGTTTTAACCGTTCTGTTTTGGTTGCAAGTTTCCAGATGCCAACCCGTGGCATTTGTGCACATCGCGGTGCTAGCGATTCACATCCGGAAAATACGATTGCGGCGTTTCGTGAGGCAATCCGGCTTGGTGCACATATGATCGAATTGGATGTTGCACTCTCCAGTGATGGGAAGTTGGTGTTAATGCACGACCATACGGTTGACCGCACAACCGATGGGAGTGGAAGAGTTGAAGAATTGACGCTTGCTGATTTAAAAAAATTGGATGCCGGATTCTGGAAAGACAGCCGCTTCAAGGGAGAGCAAATTCCCACGCTTAAGGAGGCGCTCGACATCATGCCATATAATATTTGGCTCAACATACATCTTAAAGGCGGGGTTGACTTGGCCGAAAAAACAACCCGTCTAATTACATCGGAAAATCGATTGCATCAGGCATTCTTGGCCTGTAATGCCAGTGCAGCAACTGCCGCCAGGCGGATTGAGTCTCATATTAAAATCTGCAACATGGATAGACAGGCAAACAATCTCAAATACGTGAATGAAACGATCCAGTTTCGTTGCGAGTTCATCCAGTTACTGGGCGGCATAAGTGTTGATCCAATGCACACCAGACGTTTAAGGGAACATAATGTCAGGGTCAATTATTGCTGTGCAAATGACCCGGCAAAAGTGGAACGACTATTTGAAGATGGAGTCGAGTTTCCGTTGGTTGACCGAGTAAGTGAGATGTTAGAAGTGGCTGATAAGAAAGGTATCCCGCGTTTAAAGCCAAGCTATCGATAGATATCCGCAAACACGGAGCCAAGACAGCTGAAGAATTGAAAGCTGAAGGGAAATGAAACAAATTTTTACGATTTTGCCATTTAGTAAAAAGTTGTTTAGGATGCTTCCTTTCCTGCTTAAGCAGAGTGCTTATCCGAGATATGTATAATAAACTACGTTCATTTTTAAAGATTTCATTGATTTATTTTGGTGGAATTTCACTAAATCTATTCGCCGAGACTAATGATACAGCCTCGAAATTTTGGAGTTCTGTATACGAAGAAAACCACATTGTGCAGATTCATATCAACGCAAGTCGTGAAGCTTGGAAGTCAATGCAACCCAGTCGAGTTGAAAGAAAGCCAGGTGGCCCACGAGTGCATTTTGGAAATAAATTCAGTTACGCGAAGGCGGACATAACAATCGACGGCAAGCTATTTAAAAATGCCGGGCTAAGATTTAAGGGAAATTCATCCTACCGATTCGCAGGTCGCAGTCTTAAAAAACCTTTTAAGATCGACACCAACCGATTCGTAAAAGGTCAAAAACTCTACGGTAGAACTAAGATCAATCTGTCGAATGCTTTTCTTGACTCGGCATTTATGAAGGAGAAGCTCGGGTACGATGTTTACCGAGCTGCTGGGATACCAACGCCCGGTGTGGGTTGGGCTGCTGTTACCCTGACAGTTGAGGGAATCACTAAAAAAAAGCATCTAGGGGTATATTGCTTAATCGAGCAAGTAGACGATCACTACCTTTCGCGTAATTTTGGCACTGACACAAATGACAAGCTACTAATGAAGCCGGAAGCAGTAGACGACTGGGAATATTTCGGCGATGATCCCAAAGCTTATGAGCGTTATAACATCAAATACGGCAAAGAAAATATTGAGCTGATACATCGTTTCTCAGAGCTGTTAAAACTGATTGAGAAAGGATCTGATAAAGCTTTTGAGGAACAGATCGAAAACCGATTGGATCTTGAATACTTCGCGGCTTACCTCGCCGCAACATCAATTCTCGTCAATATCGATAGCTACATTGGCATGCCTCACAACTATTATCTGTTAATGAACAAGGTTGATGGCAAACTTCGAATCCTTCCATGGGACTTAAACGAAACATTCGGAACGTTTACTATGGGGAACTCTCCAGAAACGCTGGTAAAGTGGGATATAGATCGCCCTTGGATTTCAAGTCGACGTCTCGCTGAGCGCTTGTTTAAAACCAAGTCATTTCCCGGACGCTACCGTAGAGCCGTAACTCATCTAATGAATGAACATTTCACTGAGAAAAAATTATTCGATCAGATAGCGGCGTTTGAAAAAGCAATCTCACCGCATATCAGCAAAGATGAAATTGGGAAAGGTATCGAAGGTATGCGAATGGGTATCAACGGTGATGGAAATGGAATCAACAAGTCTGTTGGCCGTCGAGTTTTTGCTATTAAACCTTTTATCCAAAAGCGTATAGTAAGTGTCAATGGACAGCTGGATAGCAAAGTAGAGGGAGTATCCATTCAAGGTCGAAAACGCAGGCCTAGATAATCCAAGTCAATACAATTAGAAAATACAAATGCACATTAAATTATTTCTTTCATGAAAAACACCCCAAGAACAATCGCGAACGCCTTCCCCAAAAAACAATTCTATTCAACTGTATTATATTTATTTTTAATATATAATTACGGGTCCAT
>JAKUOW010000307.1 GCA_022451045.1 Pirellulales bacterium
TGTGCAATCAATGGCGTGGAGATCCCACCCTCGTGTACCCAGTGCTTATATTCCCGAAACGGAGTATTAGAGACATTTGCCCATCCTTCTCCATAGGCGATATATGTACCGTCTGGCCCGGGCATTACCCCTGGACCCATTATCGTTGGAAATCCATCACGCGTTTGGGGCGGAATCATATTGGTCTGCAACACATCCGGACCCATCGCTGGCAACGTTGCATTATCCGGGGCCGAAGTGAGTCCATTTCGGGCAGTGCGGCCGAGGCCCTCTGCGCACCCGCCGTTGTCTTGGACGAATAGTATTAGCGTGTTTTCAAACTGACCTTGTGCTTTCAACTCCCTTACGATTCGGCCGATCCCTTGATCCATGTTGTCTACCATCGCAGCATAGACTTCCATGTTCCGAATTTCCCACTCGGTATTTTTGACCTTATCCCATTCTCTCGCTTGTGGAGACATAGCCCATTTTTTGTCAACAAGGCCCATCTCAATCATGCGCTTGTATCTAGCGTCACGTATGGCTCCATAGCCTTTGTCATATTTTCCTTTGTATTTGGCGATGTCCTCAGGCAATGCGTGCATCGGCCAGTGGGCTGCCGTATAGGCTACGTACATAAAAAAAGGCTTGCGTCGATTTTCTTCACGATGCATTTGCAGAAAGGCAACGGCGTTATCGCTTATAGCGTCTGTGTAGTAATATTGCTTCGGTTTATATTGCGGATCGTTGAGCGGTGTAATCTGATCGTTCTGACGCGTCAACGAGTTGGGGTCATAGAAACTTCCTGCCCCGTGAATTGTCCCGTAAAACTTGTCAAACCCTCTCTGTAATGGCCAGTTATGCTTCGAACCGTTGTCAAAGATCTGCTTCGTTACGTGCCATTTTCCACTCATATACGTGCGATAACCCGCGTCACCTAATACCTCTGCGATGGTAACGCATTGCTTATTTAGGTCGCCACGATAGCCGTCGTATCCGCGATCACTCATCATGTGCCCGACACCGGCTTGGTGGGGGTATAATCCCGACAGCAAACTCGCTCGCGTCGGGCAGCAGCGTGCTGTGTTGTAAAACTGTGTGAACCTGATCCCGCCTGCGGCCAAACCATCGAGATTCGGAGTTTGGATTTCTCCGCCATAACAGCCAATATCTGAATACCCCATGTCGTCCGACATAATGAGGATAATATTCGGCCGTTTCGCCGCATCAACGTTGGCGCTGGAGTTGACGAAGACGATAAATATGAAACAAACAAACGCTATTTTAAACGTGACTCTCTTCATTACTCACTCTTTCCTCTTTGTATTCAGGGACGCCAGGGCGATGTATTATCGCCGAGCGGTTCGAGAAACTTCGCATCGACTCTTCTGTACCATTCGTGCAAGTCATGCCGCATTGACGTCACACGCTGCGGGTATCGCTCGGCGACGTCGCTAGCTTCGCCGATGTCATTATCCAGATTATACAAATGCACAGTGCCGTCTTCATATCGTTCTATCAATTTCCAGGGACCACTCCGGATGGCACCACTTGGGAACCCACCTTGATTGCTATAGTGAGGATAATGCCAATACAGGCTGTCACGCTTTAGATCGCCTTTCCCAGAGAGTAATGGCTTTAAATCGACACCATCCACAATCATCCGGCGCTGAATCTTCCCACCTCCCGCTTTGACTAACGTCGGAAAAAGATCGAGGCTCATAACCGGGACATCACATACAGAATTCTCGCTTGTAACACCCGGCCATCGCACAAGAAAAGGTTCCCGGATGCCACCTTCGTAAGTCCATCCTTTACCACCTCGCAAAGGTAAGTTTGAAGTAGGGGAACCTTCCGACGTTGAGAGGCCACCGTTATCGCTTGTAAAACATACAATCGTGTTTTCTTCCAATCCAGAGGTTTTCAAGAACGATAGTACGTCTCCAATGTGTTCATCCATGGACTCGACCATCGCCGCGTAAACCGCATGATTTTGCTCCACGCGTACTTTTCTCTCTCGATCAACTGGCCAGACTTGTTCTTCACCGGCAAAGTCGTTGTCACCTCGAATCTTTTCACCTTTCAGCTTGTATTTGTCGATCAGATCCTGTCTGCCTTGCAAAGGCGTGTGAACGCTGTAGAACGATAAGTAGACGAAGAACGGACGATCTCCGGCACTCTTCATTACATCAATAGCTTCCCGAGTTAACCGTTCCGGTAAGTGCTCACCATCCGCTCCATCCTCTAAACGTGGATTCCTATATGGCGAGAAGTAACCACCCGGAGGAGAGCCACGATTATGTCCACCAATATTTATTTCAAAACCCTGATGCTCCGGCCAGAATTCTTCACTTGGGCCTAAATGCCATTTCCCAAAAAAAGCGGTTAAATACCCCTGCTCTGATAAGGCCTCCGCTAACGTAAATTCTGTCTGGTCCATTCGGTCATATAGTGGTGCCGGTGCATATCGACCATTGCGTCTGCCACTGAACCAATTCGTAGCATCAACACGCGATGGGTATTTGCCAGTCATGATGCTGTACCGAGTAGGACTACACACTGGGTTCGCTGCATATCCACTGGTGAATCTCATACCACTCTCAGCGAGTGAATCAATATGGGGTGTATCGTAGAAACAATTGGGATTATTGGCACCAATATCCATGTATCCCATGTCATCAATTAAAAAAACAACAATATTTGGGCGTGCTGCAATCAACCCTGTTGACGAACCATAGAGACCTGCCAGTGTCAGAATTAAGAGTCGTACGCCAGCACCGTTATTTCTATTCATCGTGTGGCTCGTCCTTTTCCAATTCGTTTCTTGTCGTTTCCAAATCATTTTGAGGTAACGGCCGCGGATTTCCGTTCACGTCAAAGATACGGGGTGTTGCGGTGGGAAAGGCCGCCACCAAATGCACCATGTCGTTGCCATACACTTCAATTCCATGCAGTTCATTCGCAGGGATTAAAAGTGTTGCCGGAGCATGCAGCGTACGATGAGACTCACCATCATTAAGGGTGATTGCTCCTTCGAGTACCGTAATGACCTCTTCCGTATCATGGTAATGAATTGGAATAAATCCACCCGGTTCTATACGCTGTTCCCAAAGCGTTGTATCTCGAGTACCGAGCGCCGCCTGTGCGTGCACCCTTCTGTACCTACTCTGCCGATATCCCTGCGACTCTGGCCCTGAGCTGCCGTTGTCTGCAGACATCGATCACTCGGGCGCTGGGAACGACCGCTCCTCCTGGGATCCAGCG
>JAKUOW010000308.1 GCA_022451045.1 Pirellulales bacterium
CAGTATTCATAAACAACTTCGCTGGACCGTGATTAAACACATCAGTTTTCATCGTACGAATAATCGCCACGTCGTCCGCGCAGCTTCCTAGCTGTGGCAGCAAGTCGGAAATCTCGCTACCACATTCGCCCCAACGTTTGAAATTCCGTCGGGTACCCAGTAATTTGGCATCCTTCTTGAGAAACGCAAATCGCTTATTGGCTACATAAGATTCCGGGATAACCTGACCATCCATCTCCTGTAGTTTCGGTTTGTTGTCAAACAATTCCAACTGACTTGGACCACCTGCCATGAACAGGTAAATAACTCGTTTGGCTTTACCGGGAAAGTGTCCGTCTTTTTGCTTCAATGGGTTCTCTGCAAGACTCTGTAATCCACCAGTTTCATCCGCAGATAGATCCTGACCCAATAATGCAGCGAGCCCGAGCGAACCGATCCCAAAGCCACTGTTTGCAAAGAAATGACGTCGCGTGATTCCCTGCAATGAACGTTGTTTCAGTTGTAGTTGGTTTTGATTCATGGTCACTATTCTCTGGTTATAAACTCATCAAGGTTGAGCAAGACTCGTGCCGTCGCTGTCCATGCTGCACCTTCCACCTTGGAAATACCATCGGGCAACATAGATGGACTCGCAGCTTCAGCCGCTTCTGTATTTGCTTTATACCGCTTTCTTTGCAATTCAACGTATTGTTGCAGTCTCGATAACTCGTAATCAGACGGGTCGCGGGATAGACAACGTTGGAATGCTAACTTAATACGATCTGAATCACCTTCGAGTTTTGAGTGAAGGACGGTCATCGCTAGCTGCTGTGAAAACTCAAAAAATGCGCGATCATTTGCTAACATCAATGCTTGAAGCGGGGTGTTGGATCTCGAACGCCGCGTACATGCTGCCGTTGAATCCGGAGCGTCAAAAGTAGGCATCAGCGGGTATGGACTTGAACGCCAAAAATATGTGTACATCGCTCGGCGGACACGGTCATCACCTTGACTTTCCGGCCATGCCTTTTTCTGCTGAGTCAGAATATAAATTCCAGTCGGTTGTGGGGGATACACGCCGGGACCGCCAATTGTAGTGGACAGGACTCCCGCCGCAGCAAGGCAGTTATCTCGCACAGCCTCAGCTTCCAGGCGTACACGTGATTGCCGAGCCAACAACTTGTTTTGAGGGTCTAACTCTAACAGTTCGCTACTGATACTTGAATCCTGTCGATACGTAGCGCTGGTAACAATGATCCGGTGAATATTCTTGATTCCCCAATCACCATCGATGAATTCTACAGCCAGCCAATCCAATAATTCCGGATGAGTTGGCAATTCTCCTTGCGTTCCAAAGTCGTTTTCCGTTTCCACGATTCCAAGACCAAAGAACCGTTGCCAAAATCGATTGATCGTAACTCTTGCTGTTAACGGATTATCTCTTGAAAGTAACCAATTCGCAAAATCCAGACGACTTGGTTGGGCTTCATCTGTTCTTTCAACCTGTGGTAACACCTCCGGAACACCAGCCGTCACCACAGCTCCTGGCCGCAGGAAGTCACCGCGAATTTGGATGCGAGTTTCACGCGATTCTGCCAACTCCTTTAATACCAAAGTCGTTGGAATAGAGCGGTTTAGTGCATCCAGCTCACTTCGCAATCCTGCAAGCTTCTGTGCCAGTGGCGCTCGTTCTTTATCCGCCTGCTGGTACGCTTTGGTAAGTTGAGTTTTCTCTGCATTCGATCTTTCATCCACTGCCTTCTTGGCAATTTCCTTGATGCTTGCGGGAATCTCTAATAGCTCGGGATTTTCTTCAGTAACTGAAATCAGAAATCGACCGACAAGATAATTGGCAACATTATGGTCATGCCGCATTCTAATAATGAGCCGTGTGCCATTTTCATGTTTAATCGGATCCACAGGAATGTACACGGCCTCGCGATCAACGTTTGGAGACCCTTCCTTAACATTGATAGCCCAACCAGTTTTTTTATTTCCGTCGATACTGTGGAATACCGGATAGCCTTCCTGAGAATGATCCGCAAACGCTGTTGCAATTTTACTTGTCGACGTTTTGTCAGAGCCTTTTTCGCCATGTTCGACAAGGAACTCTGACAACACAAAATTACCGTTGTCTGCACGCCCTGGCCCCATGCTTGGTAGGCTCGTATGTGAAAGCGTTTGCAGACGAATGCCCGTAATCTGACTTAGATCGATGTCGTAGGTAACGTTATATACATCGTTCGCAGGCACGCTGAAATCAACAAGAAGCGAATTGTCTTCTGGTAACTTGTTTAACAGTGCACCTTTATCTGTTGTCCATTCTGTTGGATCCAATGCCACCCACTTAACATCACCGGATTCGGCGACCTTGATTACCCAGTCTTCAAACCCTGCTTTGTATTTCTGGTCATGCTCGTTAAGTGGTCCTTCGACCGCAGCAATCGCATCTTCTAATTGGCGTTTTGCTGCTACCTGTTTCTCACTTGGCACATTGATCTTCGGCGCCATCCCGTTTGCGTCGTTATTGTCTTCGCAGTTATTGAAAATGGCATAGAGGCGATAGAAATCCCTTTGTGATATCGGGTCGTACTTGTGTTGATGGCATTGAGCACAACCAACCGTTAATGCAAGATAGGCGGAACCTACTGTGTTGACTCGATCAACTACTGCCTCCACTCGGAACTGTTCGTCATCCGTGCCACCTTCCTGATTGACCAAAGTGTTACGATGAAAGCCTGTTGCAATTAATTGCGGGACCGTCGGAGACTCAAGCATGTCGCCTGCCATCTGATGAATGGTGAAGTCTGCAAAGGAAATATCCCTATTGAGTGCTTCCACCACCCAGTCACGATACTACCAGACCTGCCGTGGCCCATCAATGGTGAAACCTTTGGAATCTGCATAGCGGGCCAGATCCAGCCAATGTCGTCCCCATCGCTCACCGTACCTAGGCGATGATAGAAACCGCTCAACCAGACGCCCGTATGCATCTGACCGCTCATCGGACACAAACTGCTTTACTTGTTCCGGAGTTGGAGGTACACCCAACAAGTCGAGTGATAACCTTCTTATGAGCGTCTCTTTCGAAGCTTCGCGAGACGGTGTTAGACCCTCCGCCTCTAAACGACTTAATACGAAATAGTCGATACCGTTGCGTACCCATTCATGTTTTCTTACATCTGGTATGGCGGGGCGTTCAATTCGTTGGAACGCCCAATGGTCA
>JAKUOW010000309.1 GCA_022451045.1 Pirellulales bacterium
CCGTCGGTGAATCAAATCCGGTTGTGAATATACAAGCGACGATGAGTAAAAGGCGAAGGAACATAGTTTGAGTCAAGAGAATGAGAGGAATTGTACGCTCAAGTCTGATCTTATTTTAGTTATTATTACAACAGGCTGAATTACTCAATTGGTTACACATCGAGAGTTTGAATTTTCTAGATTCATCTGCTGACATTCAAATTACTGCTTTCATATAAGCAGGGGTTTATGTGTTGTGTGGAAATTGCAGATTTTTGGATCGAGTAAGGAAAACCATCAGCAATCAGTAGAGAATTCGGTTTTTGAATGTCCTATAATCGCGACAGTATGGACGTTACCATTCGGAGTTAAATAAGTAGATGCAGTTATCTGTTGGCGATAATCTTGGCCGTTATGAAATCAAGGCAGAACTTGGTTCTGGTGGTATGGGTACTGTCTACGAGGCAATAGACTCAACGCTTCAGCGCAAAGTTGCAATCAAAGTACTGAAGCCGAATGCACTTGCGGACTCTGATGGCGTCGAGCGCTTCAATCGAGAAGCGAAAGCTATCGCTGGTTTATCACATCCGAATATCATATCGCTCTACGACTTTGCTGAGCATGACGATGCGCACTATGCCGTGATGGAGTATGCGGATGGCACGACTCTCGATGAATGTGTTGAATCTGTAAACCGCGACCGTGCAATTGAGATAGCGATTGGGATGGCCAATGGACTTAGTGCTGCTCACGAAGGCGGCATTATTCATCGTGATATCAAACCAAGTAATGTCATTCTGACCACATCGAACAAAGTTAAACTACTCGACTTTGGTTTAGCATCCGTGCAAGCCGGAATGAGCTTTGACGAAGACACGATGACGGCGGGTGAGTTAAAGACGCAAATCGGTACGGTCATGGGTACTGCAGGTTACATGTCACCTGAGCAAGTACGCGGTCGAAAGGCTGATGAACGGAGTGACATTTTCTCGTTTGGTGTCGTGCTGTATGAGCTTCTTCAAGGTAGGCGCGCATTCAAGCGAGACAGTGTCATCGAGACGATGAGTGCAATTCTCAAGGATCCGCTACCTGGTATGGAAGAACTGAGTGGTTCACGAGACCCGGTTCTCATGATTGCTGCCAAGTGCCTGCAAAAAGAACCGGATGATCGGTATCAGCGTATGTCAGACGTTGCCGAGGATCTCGCTGGATTCAGCGGTGCAGCATCGTCATCATCGCCCAGTAAGACATCTCCAAAACTTCTGGTTGGAATTGCTGCTGCGGTTGTAATCGCGGCGCTTGGATTGTTCCTGTTGACGGGTGACTCGAATGATTTAGGTAGTAACGACCATAATCTTGGACTTTTAAATGAAGATAAAAAACCAGGGGCTGAAGACGCCACTGATAGCGAAATGACTGCCGCACTGGCGATCAGTGAAGAGTTACCCAGGTTGATTCTCTTATCCGAACAAGGGCGATTCGATGAAGGATATAGGATTGCCGAAGCGATTAAGCCGTTCCTTGAAGATAACAAGAGTTTCCAACGTGCTTGGGAACAAGTCACGATGTCATACAACATTAGTAGTATTCCAGACGGTGCCACCGTTTCGGTTAGAGAGTATGTAGACGACACAAGCGAATTTGTAGAACTTGGAAAAACTCCGTTGGTGGATGTCCGCTTATCAAGAACTCCAAAAGTGCTGACCATTGAAAAGGATGGCTACCACCGTGAGATCATGACTAGTGACGACTCTAGTTTTTCTGATACGTTTGATCAAACTGTGACACTGGCCGAGACGGGAACGATCCCGGATGGAATGGTCCGCGTTTACGACGGAACAGCATTCCCATTGGAAGGAATGGCTTTTGATCTGGAAATCAAAGATGGGTTTGGAGTCACGGTATCCGAGTTTTATATCGATCAATACGAAGTATCGAATCGTGAGTTCAAAGAGTTTATCGACGACGGTGGTTACAGCAATCCGGAGTATTGGATTGAACCAGTTGTCATGGATGGCGAATCACTATCATTTGAAGAGTCGCGAAAACTGTTCGTAGATTCCACAGGAAGAGCAGGACCAGCAGATTGGCGTGTTGGTCAATTTGACTCAGGTAAAGGCGATTATCCCGTCCAAGGTGTGAGTTGGTACGAGGCCCGCGCCTATGCAAGATGGGCCGGCAAGGACTTACCAACCCTGTATCACTTTTCATCTGCTGCCGCAGTGATCTTTCGGGCTGACGGGTTGAAGCTGATGATCAATCGCAGCAACGTGAATACTGGCAGCTATACGGCCAATGGCGAAACGACCGGCATGTCACCCAACGGTATTTTTGACCTCTGTGGTAATGTCTCGGAATGGGCGCTCAATAAGTCAGGTAGTGAATACATGTCACTAGGTGGTTCTGCAGAGGATCCGGCATACTTCTTTGGGCGGGCGAATCCAGTGAATCCACTTGATCGGAGTTCACGTCGCGGTTTCCGATGTGTGAAGTATCTGTCACAGCCAACCGAAGACCAACTGGCAGACGTCACGCTTGCATTGCGAGACTATACTGACGCAACACCAGTAGCCGATGAGATCTTCGATGTCTACAAGAGTCAGTTCAACTACGATGATAGTCCGCTAAATGCCACGATGACATCTCGAGACGAAGAATCTTCGGACCTCTACATCAAGGAAATCTGGGAAATAGATGCGGCATACAACAATGAGAGAATCATTGTTTATGTTCATTTGCCAAAGAACGCCAAGCCACCCTTTCAATCTCTCGTTTATTTTCATCACGCCGGTTCGATTGTCCCAACACCTATTGCGGAAAGCGTGCTCGGGGCAGATCGTTACAACTTTGCCAATCAGAGTGGTAGAGCCTTTATCCAACCTGTTCTGAAGGGAATGTACGACCGCAACAGTGGACTTAAGACGTGGTCAGCCAATGACAGTCAGCAATATGCCGATTTCCTGGTGCAGTGGATCAAGGACTACAAACGCACGATCGACTATATCGTTTCCCGGGAGGACATGGATGCCGAGCGTATTGCCCATATCGGTGATAGCTGGGGAAGTTTCAATTGGCTAATCGTCGGTGCGGTGGAACCACGAGTGAAAATTGGTTTGAGCTTTGTTGGTGGATTGTCGATGACACCGGCGCTTCCGCAGGTAGATCAGATTAACTATGTTACTCGTGTAAAACAGCCCACATTGCACTTGGTAGGTGCATTTGATCAGATATTCCCATTGGAACGATCTACGCGACCGGCCTTCGAATTACTCGGCACTCCGGATGAAGATAAGAAATTCGTTA
>JAKUOW010000031.1 GCA_022451045.1 Pirellulales bacterium
TAGCGATGATTGGTTTCGCGAGATGACTAGAAATGCTTACGCACAGTCTCGCAGTGATCGCACGGATACCAGTAAACCTGACGGGCCACTGCATCCATATGATGTGCAACGCTGGATCAGCGTGTTTGGACTGGAATCGGAAGCCGACTTACTTTTCTCTGATGAAGACCTTGGCGATCTGCCTCCTATTCCCAAGCCAAAACCAGAGCAATTGGTAGACCCAAAACCGGCCAAATCAAAATCTCCTAAGACGGTTAAGAAAGATGCCAAATTGGAAGTTGATGATAAAAGGTCCGAAGCTAAACCAGTCGACGACTGGGACAATATCTTCGAGGAGCTCATGCAAGAGTCCAATGAGATTGTCAAAGAATTCGAAGATCAGAAAAGACCGTCCACTAGCAAGGATACCGACCAAAGCGACCTTCATAATCCCTTTCCGCCCGGTTATGGCGAGGATCTGCTCGAATGATGAATATATTGCATGCATCGACAGCGAGTTAATGTTGTTTTAAACTCGCGGGATAGGTGGTCGAGGGCAATTTGTGCCGATAAGTAATGCTGGCACTTTATGCAGATCCGTTATGTCAACTCCGCAATACATCCTCTGAAAACAGGCTGATGCTTCATGGCAACTAACACTCCAACACTTGACTCAATCGCCCGGAAGGTCGAAGACGGCGAGCGATTGTCGATGGACGATGGGTTGTTTCTATACGATGACTCCACGCCGCTACATGAAGTCGGTCAACTTGCAAATCTAGTGCGTGAACGAATCAATGGCAACGTTGCGTACTACAACATCAATACGCATCTGAATCCAACGAATATCTGCGTGTACCGGTGTAATTTCTGTGCATTCCGTGCAGACTTACGCGACCCGCGCGGGTACGTAATGGACGATGAACAGATTCTCGCACGCGGTGCAGAAGCTGTTGATAACGGCTGCACTGAGATACACATCGTCGGCGGTCTACATCATCAAAAGAAGTTCGACTGGTATTTAAACCTCGTCAAGATTCTGCATGATGCTTATCCGCAACTACATCTGAAAGCGTGGACCGGTGTTGAAATAAACTGGTTTGAATTCCTTACACGACAGCCGGTACGTATCATTCTCGAACAATTGCGTGAAGCCGGATTGGGCAGTATGCCGGGCGGTGGCGCCGAGATTTTTCACCCGGAAGTACGCGACAGAATCTGTGAACATAAATCAGATGCGCACAACTGGCTCAATATACATCGCACAGCTCACGACGTCGGAATCAAAACAAATTGCACAATGCTTTATGGACACATCGAAAATGCATACCATCGAGTGGATCACTTAATTCGATTGCGTGAACTTCAGGACCAAACTGGAGGATTTCAGACATTTATTCCGCTGGCTTTCCATCCGGAAAACACTGAGCTCGGAGAAGAAAACAACATAAAGAAACCATCATCGTTGATGGACTTGAGGACAGTAGCTATCTCGAGATTGATGTTGGATAACGTACCACATATCAAAGCGTACTGGATTATGCTTGGAATCGGGACGGCACAAACGGCACTCTCATACGGTGCTGATGATTTGGATGGTACGGTGCGGCACGAATTGATTTATCACGATGCCGGCGCGACGACACCTGAGCTGCTGACTGTAGATCGACTCGAAGATTTAATCCGTGAAGCAGGACGCGATCCCGTCGAACGTGATACGGTGTACAACCATGTGCACAGGGATGCTGAAGACCCGACTAAGTGGACGACCGGCGAGCCGATTGCATTGCAGAATGCATAAGGCTTAAATCAGCTCATCTACGACGATGATTACCGAACACCAAACAGATTCTTAATGGCCTGCCTGGCAAATCGCTGTGTCTGCTCGTCCTCGTCATCCACAAACTTCTTGAGAGCATCAAGAGCAGGGCGGCCTTCGCGACCCATGGTGCCGATCGTAAAGATTGCTAATTGCTTGACCACGCGGTCCTCGGATTCGGTCAACTCGATCAGTGTTGGTATTGCCGCGTGACCAATCAATGACAGTGCATCGCTTGCAGACTCGACCAGTTTTGGATCTTCGTGCATCATCAATTCACCAAGGATTTCAATAGCGGGCTCTGCCATAGGGCCGAGTTTCTTCAGGTGAATCACCGCAGAGCGTTTGACCGTTGCACCTGCGTTTCCTTTTAGTACCGCGATATAGACCGGTAACGCGTTAAGGGGATCTTCCAATTTGCTCAGCCCAAGTAGTGCAGCGTTGCATATATTTGCCGCAGCGTCACTTTTGGCAATCTCACTGAGCACAGGAATTGACTTGTCGCTGTATAACGCGTGTTCGTTGAGCAATCGAATAGCCGCAACTCGTATTTGTTCCTCTTCATCCTGCCTTTGAGCTACTGACATCAATCGTGTCACCAGTTTTTCTGCACTATCGAGACTAATCCGTCGAGCAAGTTGCAGTGCAAGTTGTCGAACTTTCACATCCGAATCATCCAGTGTCTTGAAGACGACTTCATCGAGAATGCTGACGTCAAGCATGCGTCCGCCCGCCAGAAAGTACATTGCACCGCGGCGCTGGTCATCGTCGCCGAGATCCAGGTACATGACGCATTGGCTAACCACGTCCTTTTCAAGCATTTCCAAGGCGTTACTGGCATCAATCTTCTCTTGAGTTTCACCACCGCCAAGTTCCGTCAGCAACAGCCCAATTTCATCATCAAGGGCAGTGGCCGTGAACTCACCAACATTATCACTAGTTGTTGAGTCGTCCTGTGTTACGTTGTCATCCGCATCTTCTGGATCCACGACGTCGGTGTCACTTTCGCCCGTATCCGTAGAAGCTTCTGTAGCGACTTTATCACTTCCTTGGTCCGTCGTATCGTCACCGCTACACCCGATTAGGCACAATGTAATTAACAGTAGATATAGTGTTGGAATTTCAATCCATGTAAATCTACGCCGACCTGTCGGCCACTTTGCCTGCTCCAAGACTCTGCTCATCCAGACATCCTTAATTAGATAATTGCCGATGTGAAATTCAGACGCATACGATTTCGTGTCGACGTCAAAAGACCCTTGGCCTTTTTTCACCTGAGAATTCAGATATCCGATTTCCCAGATTGGGGATTATAGCAATAGATCTACCGATACGATCAAGAACAGTCCGACACTTATGACGATGTTAACCTGAAAAAATGCGATGTTTACTCTCGTAAGATCATCAGGCTTTACCAGCCAATGCTCGTAGAGCAACAACAACGCCACAGCGGCAGCTGCTGTGTGGTAAATTGCCCCCAATTGCAAATCCGGACCCATCCAGTGATGTGAAAAGGGCAACGCAACTAACGCTGCAACCATTAAGACGTGCGAAAACGCTGCAATTCGAAGTGCACCCTTGATACCAAATCGACTGGGAATACTACGGAGCTTCGCTTCCTTATCAAATTCAAAATCCTGACAAGCGTAGATGATGTCAAAGCCCGCAACCCACGTCATAACGATGATCCCAACCAACACAGCGGGCAGAATATCAGCGGGGTGATACATAAGAACATGACCGCGCAAGGCGATCCAGGTACTGATCGGAGCGAGCATTAAACTCATTCCAAGGTAGAAGTGTGCTAGTGATGTAAAACGTTTGGTATAGCTATATATCAACAAGAACAGCAGCACGGGCACCGAGAGGATGATCGGTAGTTTGTTCGGAAGAAACATCAACGTTGACGCAACAAACCCGGCACAGTTGATCACCGTAAACCATGTCACACTTTTGACACTCAGTTTACCAGCGGGAATATGCCGTTGAGATGTTCTCGGATTCTCCGCATCAATGCGTCTATCCACGATACGATTAAATGCCATGGCGGCGCTGCGGGCAAAAACCATACAAAGAACGATTCCCACCAAATGAAAAAACCGAAACGGGATCGACTCAGTTGTATTGAGATCAGATGCGGTGGCTGCGGGAACGAGCCAGCACATTACCGCGCTCATGAACGCGAATGGTAACGCAAAGAGCGTATGACTGAACCGAATCATTTCGAGAATCTGGCGAAGCTGTTTCATCAGATAAATCTAACATCCCCATCGTTGCGACAGGTCGTTTTCCACTTCAAGCTGGTCCAGAATTCTGGCTACGACAAAGTCCACCAAGTCACCAACAGAATTAGCACCGTGATAGAAACCAGGACTGTCGGGTAAGACCACGGCACCTGCCTGACTCGCAAGTTCCATGTTGCGGATATGCACGAGTGAAAGCGGAGTCTCCCTCGTTACAAGTATCAGTTTACGTTGTTCTTTGAGGTGTACATCCGCTGCACGATGAATCAGATTTCTGCTCGCTCCGGTAACGACGGCGCTAAGCGTACCGCCGCTGCACGGACAAATAACCATTCCGTCAGTTAAGTAGGAACCGCTCGCCGTTGAACTCATAAAGTCACTGTAGTGTTCATAACTCAATTGGGAGTCGTGGCTAATAACTTCTGATATGCAAGCATCTCCAAAGTATTCCAGATGTGTGTTTAGGAGTGCATCCAGTTCGCCATTCTCTAAATCCACCTTGATACCCGTCTCTTGCGTTACCACGGCAGCGCCAGCGGGACTCATGATGAGATGGACGTGCCGCCCAGCAGCGAGCAACTGTTGCAGTAACCGCAAACCGTACGGAACGCCGCTTGCACCGGTAAAGGCTAGAACGATGGGTCTGTCATTTGTACTAGCCATCCGCATCCTCGTCCTGGCGTGTGCCAACATATAGAGTTACAACGCCAAGGGTAAAACTGTGCATCTTCACGTCAGTGAGGCCAGCAGACTCCATACGTTCCATCAACGCTGCACCGCTGGGAAATTCTGACACGCTGTCAGGCAGATACTTGTAAGCATCCTCGGAGTTCTTTGCAAAGACCCGTCCAATACCCGGAAGGATCTTGCTCATATAAAATCCGTAGAAGGACTTAAAAGGCTGCCACTGTGGATGCGAGAATTCCAACACGGCTACCTTTCCGCCTCGTTTACAAACTCGAGTCATTTCTCGAAGACCGGCATCTGTGTCCTGCACGTTTCTAAGACCGAATCCCACCGATATGATTTGAAATGTTTCATCGTCAAAGGGAAGGTGCAAGGTATCCGCTTCAAGCAACTCTAGGCGATTGCCAAACTTGTGCTGCTGTTTTTTTTGAACACCAACTTCCAGCATTTCTCTGCAAAAGTCTGTACCGACCACATCCACATTGCCTTTGACCCGTTTACACCAGGCAAGCGCCAAATCAGCGGTACCGGTGCAAACATCCAAAATCGGTGTATCATCAACCGGAGACACGATGCGTACTGTTTTCTTCCGCCAGAGTCGATCAATATTCATCGACAACAAGTGATTCATACGGTCATATTTTGGCGCAATCTCACCAAACATCCGCTTTACGCGACTGCCTGTTTTATCGACCTTGAGCTGTGTTTCTGACATTAAGTGATCCATCCACTTTCTTGTTGGCTCTTCGCTCCATCGTACAACCGTGTAGGATGGATGACTAGCAACCGTATTTGCTGAAACAGAGTATTTACCGTCAATGATCCACACTTATTCACTTCCTAAACATGCAGATCCTCATGCACTCGCTTCCGGTACGGCAATCGTTATTGACGTATTACGGGCCACCACGACAATCTGCACGGCATTGGCAAATGGTTGCAGCTATGTCGTGCCATGCTTGACTATTGAGAACGCGATAGAGGCAGCCAAACAAATCACCCCCAAGCCCATCCTTGGTGGGGAACGGGGTGGGGTGCTGATTGACGGATTTGATCTGGGCAATTCGCCGGCAGAATACACAACAGAGCGTGTCGCCAAGACTCCGATTGTCTTTACCACTACGAACGGCACCAAGGCGATGGAGATTTGTACGCACGCGCAATCTACAGTCCTTGCAAGCTTTAATAACCTTCATCGCGTCGTTGACCACGGCAAGGACTCTCTCGGGCGTGGGCAGGATCTACATATCATCTGCGCAGGAACAAACGGCCTGGAAACAGAGGAGGACTTCCTTCTTGCAGGTGCAATTACCAGCAAACTGCTTCAGGATACCTTGTGCATATGTGAGACCACACGCGATGCTTATAACCAATGGCAGCAGATCCACACCGACACAATTGATATTTTCTCAGTTCTTTTGGAAAGCAATGGTGGAAGAAACTTGCAATCTATTGGCATGGAAGGCGATATTAGATTGGCAAGTGAAATCGATCGTGTTGATGTACTTCCACTGTTAGACCATCAGAGCAAACACATCACCCGATAATTCGCACTTCCCACTCCAACAAATAAGACTTCATATCCTCCTACCGAGTCATTCAACGAGCCCATTACCATGACATTTCCTGACTATATTGTCCTCGGCTGCTACTTCGTACTGTTAGTAGTCATCGGCGTGTATTGCATGCGACGAATCAAGCACCAGGAAGATTTCTTCATGGGTGGCCGCGGATTCGGAAAGCTACTGCAGACTTTTGCTGCATTCGGAGCAGGCACGGGTTCCAACGACCCAATTCAAACTGCTCGCAACAGCTACACGGGTGGCGTCAGCGGTATGTGGAGCGTGATGTACTGGTTGTTCGTCACTCCGTTTTACTGGATTACGGGTGTTTGGTATCGCCGAATGCGTCACATGACTCTTGGCGACTGGTATGTAGAACGCTACGAATCCAAACCACTTGGGGCAGCGTATAGCATTTTTGGTGTAACCTTTTTCATGATCTATGGTTCGATGTTCTTTACGGCCATCGCCAAGACTGCGGCGCCCATGATTACAGGTGGTGACGGCGTGCCGATCGAGACAATTGGGCCCTTCGAACTTAATCAGGTGCTGATCCCGGTCATTGGCGTCATTGTTGTGCTTTATGGCATTGCCGGTGGTTTGACCGCAGCATATTTCACTGATTTGATATAGGGCATTTGTATTATTGGCCTGAGCATCATTCTGATTCCAATCGGCCTAAATGCACTTACGGAAAACGAAGAGCTGAATCCAGCTGGGGACAAGTCCGGATTTGAGATCATGCACGATCAATTGCCCGAGGGGCACTTTGATCTGCTTTCCAGTGCCGGAGAGTTCTCACTGTACTATCTAATTGCAATCGTGTTTGCGAATTTGCTTGGCATCGTGGTTCAGCCTCACTTTATCGCCACCGGTGGTGGTTCAGCTAAGAATGAGAATAGCGCACGTATTGGCCTGGTCACGGGAAACTTCCTCAAACGCTTCTGTACGATCGGCTGGTTGCTCACTGCGCTGATTGCAGCGACGCTCTATGCCGATGTCCCTGAGTTGATTCAGGATCCGGATAAGACCTGGGGATACGCCACAATGGAGCTGCTCGGGCCAGGCTTGCGTGGGTTAATGCTTGCCTGCCTGCTAGCAGCATTGATGAGCAGCGTGGATGCACAAATGGTTGTGGGCTCGGCATTAATCGTTCGAAACCTCTATGCACCGTACATCAAGCCCCAAGCATCTGAACAACACTACCTTTGGGTTGGAAGAATTACCGGCGCACTGATCGTTACCGGTTCCATAATCTTCTCATTGTCTATCAATGACATGCTCGGCCAACTCAAACTCAACTTCTGGTTTCCGTTGGTGTTTGCCGCACCATTTTGGCTGGGAATGTACTGGCGGCGTGCCAATACAAAGGCAGCATGGATCACCGTCGTTTACTGTCTGTTCTTTTTCTTCTTGATTCCATATTTCGGTCCCACGGTATTTACAAGCTGGAGAACAAATACCGAGTTAACACAAATCACCCCGATCGTTGAAACCACGACCATGGTTACCGCTTCCAAGAGCGAATTAAGAAAGCAGTTCATCATTGCGCACGACAAATGGGCTGCAGAGTCCGAGGGTCTCAGTGGCGATGCACTTGCGTCCCACCAATCGCTCGAACCTGAACGAGTTTCCCAAACGGAAATTCGCGTCCCACAAGATGGGCAGATGATCAATAACATTGCAGGCGAAACGAAGCTACCCGTAACCAAACGATCCGGAGGTACCGCATTGTTTTGGGATAAGGTCGTACCTGTAAAAGAAGGTATTGAACCGGTGCTAACAGGCACAGATGAGTCAGCTGACAAGGTGGTTAAAACATTGGCGTATCCTGAAGGTACTGAATTTCAGGGCATGGGAAACTTGAAACTCAATCTACTGATGTTCAAACCTCTTGGTGTTGATTTGCAGACCAAACCGTCATCGACTCTCAGTGCATTAGAACTCGTACCCAAGATCGTGATGCCATTCGTGTTGATGATCATACTTAGTTTTGTGCTTCCGTTTAGGAATTCCAAAGAAGCACTTGATCGGTATTACGCCAAGATGAAAACGAGTGTGGATTCAGATCCAGAGAAGGACAAACAGAAGTTAGAAGCAGTTTACGAAGATCCAAGCCTAGTGGAGCGAGAAAACCTATTCCCCAATACTCAGCTGGAAATCCAAAAGCCGACATTTGTAGATATTGCTGGATTCGTGGTTTCGGTGGTCATTTGCTTCATCATCATTGCATTTGTATTCTGGCTTGCCGGAATCGGAGGCTAGCTCTCAGAGCTAATGACTTATGACCTTTGTCGTCTGTGCGCCTTTGAGTGCTGTTCGTATGATGGTAGTTTGCATTCGGGATTTTTTCTCGGGCCGCTAAATCACAAACTTCATACACCATGCCTTTTGGTTTTTAACAGATGTTGCGCACTCTCCTTCGCTCAAAAATCCACCGTGCAACGGTAACAGAGGCCGATCTGGATTACGACGGAAGTATCTCCATCGATACGGAACTTCTCGAGGCCGCAGGAATAACCGAGCACGAGCAGGTGGACATCTACAACGTTACGCGTGGCACACGGCTGACGACATACGCAATTGAAGCAGAGCGGGGCAGTCGCAGCATCTGTATCAATGGAGCAGCCGCGCATCTGGTGGATCCGGGCGATCTGGTTATTATCGCCTGCTACGGCCAGTTTTCTAACGAAGAGATTCAGAGCCACAAGCCGGTCGTCGTCCATGTGGATGACGAAAACAACCCAACAAACTAAATGGAGTTGCACAATGAGTCGTTTTGCAACAAGACGTAGCAAGCTGCGTCGACTGATGAAACAACAAGGGATCGATTCCCTGCTAATTACAAACTACACCAACGTAACTTATCTGACCGGTTTCACTGGCGATGACAGTTACATGCTGATCAACCGCAACGATGCGGTCATGATTAGTGATTCACGCTATACGGTACAACTTGCTGAAGAGTGTCCGGATATCGATGTAGACATAAGAACATCCGCCGAGTCCATCGTTACCGCGACTGCAAAAATTGCTAAACGCATTAAATCAAAAGTCATCGGGCTAGAGTCGGACAGCCTGACGCTGTCTCTTTCAGAGCGACTTGGAGACGCAATGCAAGACCTGAAGTTTGAAAGCACTTCCGGATTAGTCGAAAAACTACGGGAAATCAAAGACAAGCACGAGATACAGACAATCCGCAAGGCAGTAAAGTCTGCGCAACGGGGATTCGACGCGATCAAAGCGACAATGACCGGCGACCAAACAGAGCGTGAAATCGCATTTAACCTTGAGCACCAAATGCGTCAATTTGGCGCGAATGGCACCAGCTTTGACCCCATCGTTGCCGTCGGGCCACGAGCCGCCCTGCCACATGCCAATCCAACTCATCAGCAAATCAAAGATGATGATTTCGTGTTAATTGATTGGGGTGCCAATCACGATTTGTACATGAGCGATATCACAAGAGTACTTGTAACCGGTGGGAAAGTATCAAAACGACTCGAGAAGGTTTACAACACCGTACTTAAAGCCAACACAAGCGCTATTAAGAAGATCCGGCCTGGTGCTGTCATGAAGAACATCGATGCGACAGCTCGCAATATCATTGGCAAAGCAGGCTTTGGTAAATACTTTGGTCACAGTCTTGGTCACGGAATCGGATTAGTCATTCATGAACTGCCAAGGCTAGCCTCGAACAACGATGCTGTTCTGGAGCCGGGCATGGTCGTAACGGTTGAACCTGGTATTTACATCCCGGGTTGGGGCGGAGTACGAATTGAAGACGATGTTCTGGTAACCAAAGATGGCTTTGAAGTGTTGACCAGCGTGCCAAAAAAACTCGAAAATTGCATTCTTGATCTATAATGAATCGGTGCCGTTATAGCATCAATCAGTACAAATCGTTTTTTCCTGAATTATGTCTTTGGACTACCACAAATCAGATAAATAAATACACTAGTTTAATTGGCATATAGGTGCCGATAATTGGGAGATTAGCTGAAAGGATTCAATAAGCTAATCCAACCGATCACAACAACTTATGCAACAGGGAAACGTGACCCTCGATGGCAGCAAAAGATAAGACCCCCGATGTATTCGCAATGGATCGCATCCTCGAGTTGATTGACTTGATGAAAGAGCACGATCTTTGCGAAATAGACTTAAAACAAGATGACGAACAGATTCGATTGGTACGCGGTGGCCAGCCAGTATTACCGGTTGCCGCTGCACCTGCTCCGGCAGCACCTGCAGCCGCACCGGCCGCAACTGACTCAGCACCGGCTGCTGATGACAATCTGATCACCATTAACAGTCCAATGGTTGGAACATTTTATTCCAGACCAAATCCGGACTCAGATTCCTTTGTACAAATCGGCGATGTTGTAAACAACGATACAACGGTTTGCATCATTGAAGCCATGAAGGTCTTCAACGAAATTCAGGCCGAGGTCAAAGGAAAGATCGTCGCGATTCTCGTGGACGACGAGGAACCTGTCGACGTGGGTAAACCGCTATTCAAGGTTGACCCTAGCATGTAGGCGGTGAGCGGCTTGTGGCCTGGTCCGTATCGAATTTCAATCCTAGTTCTCAGAATCATCTGAAGTAGATCTGCTCATGTATAACCGTATTTTGATCGCCAACCGCGGTGAAATTGCACTTCGTGTTATTCGCGCTTGCCGTGAAATGGGAATCGAGTCGGTAGCGGTATTCAGCGAAGCGGATCGTGGTTCGACCTACCTGGAATTGGCTGATGAAGCCTACTGCATCGGTGGTGCCCGCAGCAACGAGAGTTACCTAAAAATCGACCGCGTGATTAGTGCTGCGGAAGTTGGCAACGTGGACGCGATTCATCCGGGTTATGGATTCCTGGCAGAGAACGCTCATTTCAATGAAGTTTGCCGCAGTTGCGAAATCGACTTTATCGGCCCCACGCCGGACGCCATGCAGCGTCTAGGTGACAAGAATGAGGCAAGGGCTATGGCACGAGAAGCAAACGTGCCTGTTGTACCCGGAAGTGACGGCCTCATCGAGTCAGAAGAAGAAGCTGTCAAAGTAGCACACGAAATCGGATTCCCCGTACTCATCAAAGCGACTGCCGGTGGTGGCGGAAAAGGCATGCGTGTTGCCCATAGCGCGCTGGAACTCAACACGGCTCTCCAACAGGCACAAGTCGAGGCAGAAGCTGCCTTTGGCAACGGCGGTGTATATCTGGAGAAATACGTCGAGCACCCGCGGCATGTCGAAGTACAAGTGATCGCCGATCAACATGGTAATGTCGTGCACCTGTGGGAACGTGATTGCAGTACTCAACGTCGCCACCAAAAGCTAATCGAGGAAAGCCCAGCACCTAATCTCCCGGTTGACATACGAAATTCGATCTGCGACGCCGCAGTACGAATGATTCAGAACGCAAACTATCATAACGCCGGTACGGTTGAATTCATCGTTGACAAGGATCACAACTTTTACTTTATCGAAGTAAATGCGCGTATTCAGGTTGAGCACCCGGTTACAGAGTTGGTCACAGGTATCGACCTGATTAAAGAACAAATCCGCGTAGCAGCCGGCGAGAAGTTGTCATTCACGCAGGACGACATCGTACTAAATGGTTCAGCGATTGAATGCCGTATTAACGCTGAAGATCCTGACAAGAATTTCCAACCATGTCCTGGCAAGATCGAATCACTATTCGTTCCAGGCGGCTTGGGAGTGCGATTTGATTCACACGTACACGCTGGCTATACGGTACCGCCATATTACGATTCAATGATTGGAAAGCTTCTTGTTCATAAGCCAACACGAGAAGAAGCAATCGACTGCATGATGCGTTGTCTCGATGAGTTAAAGGTCGGCGGGATCAAGACGACAGCACCATTCCACAAAGAGTTGTTGCGACATACAGACTTCAACGATGGCAACATTGATACAACATTCGTTGAACGTACGTTTCTGGACTAGTTGACTACTAGTTGATTCTGATTAGTTAAGTCGAACCCAAAAAACAGTGTTAGCGGATCTTCATCGTGATGGATAATACCTTAGCCCGTCCACCCAAAACCGACCATTCGTTTAACCGCGTTGCGATTCTATTCGCCGGCGGTCCGGCACCGGCAGCCAATGCCGTGATTTCAACCGCTGCCGTTTCCTTTCTTCGCAATGGCGTGGAAGTCATTGGTATTAAGCACGGCTACTCAAGCCTGATGGAATACGATGGCTCCGCTGAATTGGTTGAAGGGGAAGATTACGTCATTCTTGATCACACGTTTCTTACGCGAAGTCGCGCGAAACAGGGCATCATGATCGGCACCGCACGAGCAAATCCAGGAAAATCCATCTCTCATCCGTCTCACTACGAAGATAACGAACGTGTTGCACCGATGAAACGCACTTACGAAGCACTCTGCTCACTAGGAGTTGATGCGCTTATTTCGCTCGGTGGAGATGACACACTCAAGACAGCAAATAAGTTCAAGTTGTATCAGGATCATCTTGGAGATGATGCTCGGCATATCCCAGTCGTTCATCTCCCAAAAACGATCGACAACGACTACATGGGAATCGACTTTACGTTCGGTTTCTTTACGGCGGTAGAAACTCTAGCATCGGAAATTCGGAACCTCCTATACGATGCAGAAGCCGGCCGTGCCTACTTCCTGTGCGAACTGATGGGACGCAGCGCCGGTTGGCTGGCATATGGTGCCGCTATTGCCGGTGAAGCAAGCCTTGTAATCAGTGTCGAGGACATCATCGGGGAATATGCCACGGAAGAAAAGTGGACTAATCCCGCCACCGGTGAAACCGAAACCCGCACCATCATGAACATGGATAAAGTGATGGAACGGATGGTCAAAACCATGCTCGTACGTGAGCAGGAAGGAAAACCCTTTGGCGTCATCGTTGTTGCGGAAGGACTGGCCGAATTCTTGCCTATGAGCTACCTCGAGGGCATTCCAAGAGACGATCACGGACACATTTCGATTTCTCAAATCAATCTTTGCCAAATGATGGGAGAATTACTCTCAAGTGCCTACGAAGCCGCAAGCGGTTCGACACGGAAGATCAACGGGCTACAACTGGGTTATGAATCACGCTGTGCAAGACCACACGCATACGATGTCATGCTGGGAAGCCAACTGGGTGTAGGAGCATACCGTGCACTGGTTGAGGAAAATCTCAACGGCGTCATGGTTTCCGTCACCGGACAACTCGATCTTCATTACGTGCCGTTTGAAAAGCTAGTCGACCCCGAGACTCTCGTTACCGTTGTCAGGTTTATCGATGTAAAGAGTGACTTTCATCGCCTAGCACGTTTCCTGGAAACATACATCAACGAGTAATTGACTGTCCGGATGACGGCAAAGACTTTATGCGATCCGAACTCTTTCGAACTCTATGGAGTTACAGGCTTCCCTTAGTACTGGGAATACCTGTCAATCGTCCGTCGGCAGCTGTCGCCATCCTCAACGCACGGGCGGTACCCTTAAAAATAGCCTCGCTGATGTGGTGACTGTTACGACCATGGTGCAAAATCACGTGGAAGTTGCAAAGTGCGTTAGCTGCCATGGCCTGCCAGAAGTCTTCGACAAGTTCGCTATCAAATTCACCAATTTTGTCTGTTGGGAATTCTGCGTTAAACACCATCGCGTAACGTCCACTTAAATCCAGTGCGATCGTGACGAGCGTCTCTTCCATAGGCAGCGTGAAATGGCCGTATCGGTGAATACCGGTTTTGTCACCAAGCGCTTCTTTGATCGCCTGACCGAGACAAATACCAACATCTTCGACAGTGTGATGCTGATCAACATGAAGATCACCGTTACATTTAATCGTTAGATCCAAGGCGCCGTGCTTGGCGAACAACTCAAGCATGTGATCAAAGAATCCAACTCCCGTGCTGATATCTGATTGACCGGAGCCATCAATATTTAGTTCAAGTGAAATCTCTGTTTCTGCTGTCTTGCGATTTATCGTTGCTGTACGTGCCATGGTTACACCTTCATTTCAATCAAACTAAGGCAAGCGTCGATTTGCTCGTCGGTTCCAACAGATATGCGCAAACCATCACTCCATCCTTCATAGTCCATATATCGGACAAGTACACGATTGTCTTTTAGATGTTCATAGATTGGCTTTGACGGTTGTGAGGAATGGGTACACCAGACAAAGTTGGCTTGTGACGGTATTACGTCAAATCCCAATTCTTCCAGCCCGTGGTGAAGTCGTTGACGGGTTTCCAGCACTTTGTTTCGGTTGTTATTGAACCACTGCTGGTCTCCAATTGCGGCAGTTGCACCGGCAATCGAAACGGCATCGCAATTGTATGAATCTTTGACTTTGCAAAACTCTGCAATCATTTGTGGCTGTGCAATTAAGAAACCAAACCTCAAGCCAGCCAGCCCGTAGGACTTACTGAGTGTTCGCGACACCATGATTTTCGGATTCTCTTTTACGAGATCGATGCAATTAAATTCTGCGAAGTCTGCATAGGCTTCGTCCACAAGAACTGGGCAGGGCAGTTGATTCGCCAGACCTAGGATATCCTCTCTCGAAATGACTGTGCCGGTGGGACTATTCGGATTCGGTAAAAAAACTAGCTTTAGATTGTCGTGCCCCTCGCCAAATGCCTGTGGTAGCGACCAGTCATCGTTAAATGGGACTTGTTCACTCCCGGCGCCCTGGATCTCAGCTAACGTCTTGTAAAGGATATAGCTGGGATACGGCAGCCGAATCATCTCTCCGGTATCAACCAACGATCGAGTCAGAATCGTAAGAATATCGTCGCTGCCATTACCACATAGAATCCAATCCGGATCCACGCCCAACACTTCACCGGCACGAATTCGAAATGCAGTAGCGAGAGGGTCCGGATATCGCACCAGATTCTCAGCAGCCTGTCGAATCGCCTCAATCACAGCTGGAGACGGTGGATAAGGATTCTCATTCGTATTGAGTTTGATGAATTTCCCAGCTTGTGGCTGCTCGCCGGGAACATAGCCCTGCATGTTGGTAATGGCATCGCGAAACATCGTTACAGTTCCCCCTCGCTACCATCACTTGATTGGTCCGCTAATCGGATGTCAACACTCGCACGGTGCGCCGTGAGACCTTCCTTATCAGCCATATTCTGAACGTCCGGAGCAGCTTCCAACAATGCATCACGACTGTATTCAATGACACTTGCACTTCGCATAAAATGATTCGCACATAACCCGGATGCCCATCGCGCCGTACCACCGGTCGGCAACACGTGTGATGGTCCTGCAACATAGTCGCCAATCGCGACGGGACTGTAATTACCAAGAAACGTTGCTCCCGCATTTGTAATGTGAACCAGAATGTCCCGCGCGTTATCCGTCGCGATATGCAAGTGCTCGGGCCCGATTTCATTTGTAATCTGGATTGCCTCATCCTTGTCCTGTACAAGAATGAGAGCTCCAAACGACTCAAGACTTTGACGGGTTAGTGACTCACGCGATAATTTGACAACTTGCCGGTTAAGTTCTTCATATGTCTTTTGCAAAACATCCTTACTCCATGTCACCAAAATACTGGCGCCAGGAGCGTGTTCTGCCTGCGCTAGTAAATCTGCGGCAGTGTAGTCGGCACGCGTTGTTTCATCTGCGATCACAACTACTTCGCTTGGTCCTGCGATCGAATCAATGGCTACTTCACCAAACACGTACTGTTTAGCCAATGCGACAAACATATTGCCGGGACCAACAATGATATCAACTGGTTCGATACCTTGTACGCCGTAGGCTAACGTGGCAACTCCCTGGGCGCCACCGATGCGATATACTTCCTTGATGCCGATTTCGTGGCACGTTGCAAGCAAGTCAGGATTATTTGCGCCAAATTGAGTTGGAGGCGCGACGACTACCACTTCATCCACTCCTGCAGCCATCGCTGGTACGGCTGTCATTAACACCGTGGATGGGTATGCTGCAGCACCGCCGGGGACGCAGAGCCCTGCGCGACGCATCGGTACATATCGTTGGGTGAGGGTCACGCCGGATTCACGTGAAACAGATCGATCTGTGTGGACAATCGCGGACTGGAATTCCATGATGTTGTCGCGAATACGACTCACCGTTGCCAGAAACTCCGGATCAGCATTAGCATGTGCCTCTGACAACTCCACCTGAGAGACGCGTAGGCTGTCGGCATCCAGATCGGCACCATCAAGTGACTTACAGTACGCCAACAGGGACTCCATGCCGGTTGTCCTGACATCTTCACAAATACGCGTTACAACATCCTGAGGCGAAAGGGGTTCGCCAAACACTTCAATCGTCTTTTTGCGACCAGCTTCGCTCACAATATTGCCTCGCGGGCTGAGTCGTTCGCGCAGCTTCGCCAATTCCAGCCTGATGTTTTGCTGGGAGGTATCGATACGTTGAATTTCAAGCGAATTGTCTGTCATGGTCATTCCTGCATTATTCCGGACTATTCGGTAGAAAACCCGGAACGATTTATTGTGATTGCCATGCATGACATCGTGAACCCCTTACGCAAGTTCTATCACGGTACTCGGCACTTTGATCACGCCAACCGTGGACGAAACGCGTTGCTCGTTTCATAATCAGATATAGGAATTCTCTTAATCAGCTCGCTGTTTACGACCACTCCATGACAAGGCAACTATTGAAATGAGCGACTTTATTGATCTGCGCAGTGACACGGTTACAAAACCAACCGCAGAAATGAATCAGGCGATTCAAAATGCACCGCTTGGTGATGACGTCATTGGCGATTGCCCGACGATCAACGAATTACAACGCTACACCGCCGATTTGCTTGGCAAGGAAGCGGCCATCTTCATGCCATCAGGTACGATGACCAATCAAATTGCGTTGCGCGTACATTGCAAGCCCGGGGACGAATTCATATGCGAAGCTGGTTGTCATGTTTACAACTATGAACAAGGAGCGTTTGCCCAATTAAGCGGTCTCATGGCACGTACAGTACCCGGCGATAACGGAGTACTGCATGTAGATCAATTGCAGGACTTGATCATGCCCGATAACGAGCACTTTTGCGTCAGCAAGCTCGTGTGCCTTGAAAACACTCACAACCGTGGTGGCGGACGCGTACAGCCATATGACAACGTTGAAGACATTTGCAATTGGGCTCATGAAAATGGCCTGAAAACACATCTCGATGGCGCGAGGTTATTTAACGCTGTCGCTGCTAGTGGAATCTCTGCTGCCACGTGGGCACAACACTTCGATACCGTAAGTATTTGTTTCAGCAAAGGTCTCGGGGCACCTGTAGGTTCAGCGCTCGTCGGACCGGCTGACATGATCGCTCAGGCCAGACGCCATCGCAAGGCATTTGGAGGTGGGATGCGTCAAGCTGGAGTCATTGCCGCCGGTGCCCTGTACGCAATGCAAAACAATCGCGAACGCATGATCATTGATCACGAAAATGCACAGTTAATTGCCGAAGCCGTCCGCAATACAGACGGCATTCGATTGCTTGATGATCAGGTGGACACCAACATCGTCATTTTCCTGGTAGATGAAGATGTAACAACCGCGGCGAAGCTCGCCGGTGCCCTAGGTCAAAAGAACGTGCATTGTCTGGCACTCGGACCACAACGCATCCGCATGGTCACGCATTTGGATGTTAGCACAGAACAAGTGGAACATGCTTGTTCCGTACTCAGTGAAACCGTAGCCGAGTTTATTGCCGGTGTGGCAACGGACGCCCCAGCTGGTGCACAATATTAAAGTGGTTCAGGTCGGTTACGTAATGTACGGCGTTTAGCTTGACCTCATTTGTCAAACTGCAATCATTCAATCAATGGCAATATCAAGTCAACAATTCTGGCAGACGCTCGCAAGCAGCGGACTCGTTGCGGTCACTTTCTGCGATCATCTCAAGTCGCAATTTGAAGCATCCGGTGGTGGAGAAGCAAAGGCAGTTGCTTCGTTTCTGATTAATCAGGGTGTAATCACCAAGTACCAGTCGAGAGTCTTACTTAGTGGACAGGCCGTACCATTTAATTACGGCGACTATCAGTTACTCGATCAAGTGACCACGGGACCTTTAAGTGGGTGTTTGCGAGCTGTACACCGCCCCACAGCACATGAAGTCATTTTAGGGTTTCTTGCTGATGGAACAGCCCAAACCTGGCAAAACACGCACAACCGCGTTGCTCGTTTTCGAGCCGTTTCCTCACCATTTTTTGTGCGCGTGTATGCAACGGAAGATCTCGGCCAATATCGATTTGTAACATTTGAAAACACACAACTATTTGCCGTCAAAGATGTCTTGGACTCCACGCCATTCCCTGCCAATGATCTAGCACGATTTGGCTGGCAACTCGCCATGGGTGTGCAGAGCATACACGAAGCAGGCGTTACTCACGGTTGTATTACTATCAACTCGATTGGCATCGATCAGGAAAATGGGAACGCAACGCTGTTTCGTGATACCCGGCAAGATGATTTACTACCAGGCCACCTCGAGGCATCGGGTGCAGAACCACAAAATGCGGACTACCTTGCTCCAGAGCTTGTGGCAACCGGAGCCCAACCGACGGTTCAATCAGATATTTATGCACTTGGCTGCTGTCTTTACGAATTGGCATGCGGACAGGCACCATTCAGCGGCTCCACTATCAGCGATAAGATGCAGCTACATGCAACGCAGCCGCTAACGGCATTGGCAAATGCTGCCGTCTCCGAACCGCTTAAGCAGTTAATCACCTATATGATGGCCAAAAACCCATCGACTCGTTTTCAGTCGGTTGCAGATGTGCTCGGCAAATTACAACTGCTGCTTGGGGATCAGATCCCTACTACGTCACGCGAGGCACCATCCACTGAACAAGTGTACCAATCCGTCATTGCCGCAAACGCTACTGGGTCGTTAGTTGCCACTCCGGCAGCGCCATCTGCAGCTGCATCGTCCGTTACGACAACTGCCACTACGTCGACACCAGCACCTCGGCCAACCGCGCCGCAGGTCAGCATTGTCACTGACGAGCCTCCCCAAGTTGACGAGGCTGGCAATCCAATACCCAAACGGCCTGTTTCATATACACCTAAACCGCCACTCCTTAAGAATCCATTCTTATACGTCGGAATCGGATTTGTCGCCATTCTTATATTTGTTGGGCTTTCATTCATGGGTGGTGGAAATGAAGTCGTAAATAACGACTCCAATAACCAATCATCATCAACTAAAAACACCAACGGTGAAAACACCACGGTTGCAAAGACCGATGGCGAAACGACAGACCGGGGCGAATTACTTGGAAACCAAATCCTGATTGCCGATGACGGAGCAACTCCGTGGGCATCACCAACCACCGGCGAACCATTGTCACTAGAATGGTGTCCCCCGGGCGCTCAACTGTTTATCTCTTTTCGACCAGCTAGCTTTAGTGAGACCGAGATTGCAGATCCCACGTTTCAGTCGCTCGGTCCGGCATTTAATAGCCTAATGGATCAGTTCCAGGCAACCGCCGGATTTAAAATCGGTGAGATTGATCAGCTGCTTGTAAGCATGTTATCAAACGATGATGCTTTTCCACGCACGTGCGTGGTAGTTCGGTTAGTCGAGGATCTTAATACGGACGACATCGTTGAAAAATGGGGTGATGTTGCAGTAGAGGAGTCCGATGCAGGCAATATCTACTCCGTCGATCCATGGACCATGCTGATTCCTAAAGATACAAAGTCTTTCTTTGTGATGGGTGATCGGGAGGACATTGATGAGCTAGTTGCAACAGGCGGAAATGCGCCACCGGTGCTTCGAAGCATGAATATGTTGCGAAGTGTGTCTGACAGGGATCGACACTTTACGTTACTATGCGTCCCCGGATTCCTGAGTACGGACCTATTGCAAGACAGCCATCAGTTTTATTTCGGTGATCCCAAGCGATTACGACAACCTCTTGAGTGGTTAATTGGGGATAGCGCTGAAGCGATTTCATTCAGTTTGCACGCCGATGACGTGATGTATCTGGAATCACGCTTTGTCGCAGGTTTAACCGATCAGGGAGATCTGCTGACAGACTTTGTAGAACGCCTAAATGAGATTCCGGATTCTATCGAACAATTTATGATCAACCTGAATCCGCCACCGTATTGGGCACGGCTTGCTTATCGTTATCACACCATGATTCGCACTCTGGTTGACCAAATGCGCAGCGGTAAAGAAAACAAATTGGCGGTCATCAATTTCGCCGTGCCGTTACATGCTACGCCAAATCTCATTGCAGGTGCCGAGCTTGCCATCGCAAGTGAACCGGGGGCTGCCATTACCGTAGTAACGCCAACTGGGATGACTCCTACCAACATGGATGAGTTGCTTGCGTACAAGAGCAGTGTTGATATCCCACAACAGGATCTCGAATTTGCCGTTAAGGATATTGAAGATGACATTAAAGAGTCTCTACCGGAACTCGACTTCCCGTTCGCAATCAAAATCATAGGAAATGACTTACGTACAGACGGAATCACCCGAAATCAAGCGATTCGTGACTATTTGGCAACAAATGTCTCTTTGAAAGAAATACTGACGGGCCTTGTTTTAAAGGCAAATCCCGACGCAACCGAAGGCCCGGCGGATCCTGCACAAAAACTTATTTGGGTAATTGGGCCCGATCCGGATGACGACTCTCGGCAAATAATCTTGCTTACAACACGTAAAGCAGCCGAAACTAAGGAATATGAGTTGCCTTCTGTTTTTAAAACGGAAGAATAAAGAAACTGCTGATCCTCTGATCGTTTATGATTCATCGGTGACGCAGCTGCGTTTGGCAACATCAACGTCGGTCATCATTCACGCATGGCGAAACTTTGGGTTCACGTATGCAGCCACTTAATTTCAACTGTACTACCTGCCATAAAAACCTTCGTGTTTCAAACGAAGCGCTCCTTGGCCAGATCTTAAACTGCCCGGCCTGTGGCAGCATGGTACAAATTCCTGATCGAGAACCAGAGCCACGATGGGAAGAAAACGGTTTGGATCAGACCGCTGTGCAGTCACCGCCTGTACCGGTCTCCACAGAAGACAAAGACACGATTGATGACTTTGGTTATGAAAGTACCGATTCACAAAGCAGCGAAGAGAACATCGTTCCAGATTATGATAGCGGCGAATTGCCAGATTACCTGTTGCCGACACCCGATTGGGCTGACAAGTCAAACAGCAAGAAGAAGCTATTCATCGGAGTAGGTATCGCAAGTAGTCTGTTAATCTGTCTATTAATTATTAGCTTTATTTCATCTTCTGATGACGCCGATTCAATTGCAGCGGTAACTCCGGATGATCAGAACGATGTAAACGTTATCAATCAGGACGAAGAAGTCGATACGGACAATTCTGACCTGTTGGCTGAAGATTCGGATGTCAACCCAACCACCGACCACCAGCAAACCGATATCGACTCAGCGACTCAAGAGAATCCAGCAGAGCAGGGTACACAGGACCCACAGGTTGACGACCCACCAAATGAGCAAGAAGCACCTGATGATTCAGAGCCAATGGAATCGGACAACACCAACAGCGACCCCGAAACACCCGCATCGGATACTGAGAGTCCAATGCCGCCGGGATTAAAACCAAACACGCAGGCTCAGAGTGATAATGAACAACTAAACATGCTGCTGCAAAATGTAGCGCCGTTCATCGGCAGTGAAACAACCGATATCCCAAATACCAATGCTCCCGCAGAATCTGACATTCCTGCACCGCCAGTATCGGAAAACTCGATTATCGTGCCAAATGCACCGGCTCAGGCAATTGATCCAGCAAGCGCTGTTCAACTTGAGATAGCTGCTGTACGTTTTTCCAACCCCATTCTTCTAAAGCAATTTGCCGGGTTTATTCAGGAGCTAACCGGCGTACCCGTGACCATTGACGCCACGGCCCTTGCAAATTCTGGCGTCGACATCAATACCACCGTTAATGTTGTTTCCGTGGAATTATCTATTGAAGACATCCTAAACAACGTACTGAAAAGTGCTTCGTTATCTTGGCGGATTGACGGCAATCAAATTGTTATTGGACCTGTCGGACATAAATCCAAGGAGCCGCTTCAAGTAGTTTACGATGTTGCCTTACTCGCAAATGGCAATGACGGTGGTGATCTAGATGCATGGCAAAAACTTCTAGCCAAACTGGCAGTGGGAAATAAAACATCTGTTAAAAGCACTTGGGACGGTTCAAATTGGAGCGTAGAAGCAACACCGAATGTCCACACAATGATCCGTGTTACAGCAGGTCAACTCCAAAGCGTAACGTCACCAAATCCAAATACCGAGACACTGTTACCGCGATGGGTTCGAATTCAGCCTCTTCTTGAGCAAAAGACAGATTTGGATCTATCGCGAGGTGCAAAAATCCAACGGATTGCTTCGCATTTGAGTAAAGATGTAAACGGCAACATACTAGTCAACTGGAATTCCCTATGGGAACTCGGCTGGGATCTAAATTCGTCGATACCACTAGTTACGGACCAGCAACCATTGAAAGATGTGCTCGACGCATTGTTGACATCCATGCACCTGACGTACATACCATGCACTGCTGACACACTGGTTATCACAAGCCCTTCAGCAGCACATGCACAGAGGTGGACGGAATTCTACAAGCTAGCGGTTGAAGACGACGAAGCTGCAGCAGAAGCGGTGCAATTATTTGAAGAACACGTATTGGAAGCACACGATAATCCGGACGAGGCAGACATCCACATCGAAGCCCTTGGAAACTGGATTGCCGTACGCGCCTCACCACTTGACCACCATCGACTCGTCGAAGCCATTGGCATTCAATAGATTTAGATGTGGAATCATCAGTTGAACGCACACTCAAAATGGGTTTTCCTCATTGAACCCAAGAGGATTGCCGATATAATTCAAAACAACACGCGACACGTTTATTTAAATGCCTATTACGTAAACAAATGAACTTCAACTTTACAAGCTGGTTTTGGTTTAGCTACCCTCGTGGCCGAGGGGTTGGAGGAGTTGCGTAGTTAGTCGCCGATAACACAATATTCCAAAGCCCTGATGGTCGCAAAGTCATCAGGGCTTTTTTTCGTATACGTAGAGAATTAGGATTTTCGTATTGAGCATTTGCTCAATACGAAAATCCTAAATAACAGCAATGGAGAGATAACATGATCGTGGTAATGGAACAGGATGCAACAGCAGATCAAATTCAGCACATGGCCGAGCGCATCGAGTCACTTGGACTCAAATCGCATGTGATTCATGGAACTGAACATACCGTCATCGCCGCCATAGGTGAAAAGCGTGAACACATGAAAGAGTCACTCGAAAGCGGCGCCGGAGTTTCGAAAGTCGTACCCATTATGGCACCCTATAAAATTGCCAGCCGAGAAGTAAAACCTGAGCCAACATGTGTATCGGTTGGCAGTCTCTCGGTTGGTGGTGGCAAACTCGGAGTCATCGCAGGGCCATGTAGTGTCGAATCTGAAGAACAACTAATGGAATGTGCACATGCGGTAAAAGCTGCTGGTGGCACGGCGCTCCGCGGAGGTGCTTTCAAGCCACGGACCAGTCCTTACAGTTTCCAGGGGCTGAAGGAAGAAGGACTTAAGATTCTTGCCGCCGCACGAGAAGAAACGGGGTTGTCAATTGTCACAGAAGTACTGGCAACAGATGATGTAGACATGGTTGCCTCGTACGCAGATGTATTACAAATCGGTGCAAGAAATATGCAGAACTATCGGCTCCTTGAGGCCGTTGGCAACGTGGACTCTGCAGTCTTGCTAAAACGAGGGCCCAGTGCCTCCATGGACGAGCTACTGCTGGCGGCTGAGTACATACTGAATGAAGGCAATCAAAACGTGATGCTCTGTGAGCGTGGAATCCGTACGTTTGAAGGTCATACACGCTTCACGTTGCCCTTAGCATCTGTGACTTATCTTCATCATAAAACTCACTTGCCAATTGTGATTGATCCTAGTCACGGCACGGGACACGCTTATATGGTTCCGGATATGGCTGTTGCGGCAGCGGCAATCAAAACGGACGGCTTGATTATCGAAATGCACCCGAGACCGGATGAAGCGTTCAGTGATGGCTATCAGTCATTGGACTTTGACATGTTCAACGAAACAATGTCTCGCATTAAATCGATGGCCAACAACGTCGGAATGACGATTTAAGCTTTCGTGGCCCGTCGTCGCTCCGCTCCGCCAGATACCGCTAGGATAATACGGATCGGACGGCTCGTAGCCAATTCCGACGCAGAGCCTCGACAGCCCGCAATTACCGCCTCACACCCAGCCGCAGCTTACGTCTTCTGCGATTGCCAGCAAGCGATTGTATTTAGCCAATCGCTCGCTCCTTACGATCGAGCCGATTTTGATTCGGTCACCCGATACCGCAGTGGCCAGGTCCGCCAGCGTCCAGTCTTCGCTCTCGCCGCTGCGTGCGGAAATCACCATCGACATCCCCGCATCCCGAGCCACTGCCATGGTTTCAAATGTCTCGGAAAGCGTACCAATTTGATTTACTTTGACCAGTACGCTGTTGGCAGCTGACAACTCGATACCTTTACGCACACGCCTGACATTCGTCGTAAACAAATCATCACCCACCAATTCAACCTCATCACCAAGCGCATCGCAAAGTCCTTGCCATCCGTCCCAGTCATCTTCCGCTAGGCCATCTTCAATGCTGGTGATAGGAAAAGCATCTACCCAGTCACACAGCCGTTCAGTCATTTGATCCGCCGTGAGTACTTGCCCGCCTTCAGCATTCAGGTGATACAAACCATCTCGGTAAAAATGGGTCGCTGCAACATCCAGCGCGAGCGTGACTTGATCACCGGGGATTAATCCAGCTGCCTGGATAGCTCGAATGACAAACTCCACGGCCTGCCGATTGCTGGTTAAGCGAGGACCGTAGCCTCCTTCGTCTCCAACCAGCCAACCTTCATAGCCATCATTTGTCAGCAGCTTTGAGAGCTGGTTGTATACACGTACAATCCATTCAAGACACGTCGGGTAGTCCGGTGCACCGACTGGCATGATCAGGACATCCTGAAAGTCCAGATTACCGCCAGCATGTAAACCGCCTGAGATCATATTGGTCATTGGTAATGGTACAGTCGGCTCGGAAAATAAATCTTCCGAGTGACCGTTGGATCGGCACCATGCTACCAGTTGTGCCCGTATGTGTTGGTATAACGGCACTCCCGTTTTCACCGCTCCAGCATGAGCAGCAGCAAGTGAAACAGCAATCATCGCGTTTCCACCAAGGTTTGTTTTTTGCTCGGTTTGGTCCATGTCCAGCATCACAGCATCAATGGCTGATTGGTTCTCCGGAGCCAAACCAATCAGCGCTGGTGCAATACGCGTATTTACGTTTTCTACAGCCTTGAGTACACCGAGTCCCGAATAACGGCTCGCATTACCATCTCGCAGCTCGAGTGCTTCTGCTGAACCTGTACTGGCACCGGAGGGTGCAATCGCCCACGCGGTGCTGCCGTCTTGCAACCATATTTCAACCTGTACGGTTGGACGTCCGCGACTATCCAAGACTTCACGTGCCTTAATGCTACTGATGTTGTTCTCTGACACAATTTTCCCTTAGCGTTTATCTTTATGACAACCTGTTGCAAAGCCTCAATGATCAATCCTATTCATGATGGTCTCTGGCAAATCCTCCCAACATTCATGAGGTTCATTAAGCAAATTCCAACCGATGGCTCGTACCCTATCCTTCGTGACGGGGTCGTCAAGGTACTCCACCGGACTTTTGCCATCAACTCGGGCAATCAAACAACCACCAAGATTAACCAAAGCTCGCCTTTGCAGTCCCGCGAGTTGGTCCATGCTGATCGACTTAGTCATACGATTCCAGTACGTCGTCAGAAACACCTGAATCAATGCCAGGTAATCCTGATATTTTCCTTCAATGAATATCGACTTGATGACCAAATGCGTCAGGAAGAACCCAAGATCAAAGGCCGGATCCCCATAGTGCCCTACCTCAAAGTCGAGCAGAATTATTTGATCACCAGCTACCAGTAGGTTCTTGGGACTAAAGTCACCGTGAACCAAGCAACAACGGTTAATGTTAATGCCTGAAATCAATGAATTGATCGGCTCGGCAAGTTCCTCATGAACACGTGCAATTTGCCGATAGTAGGGGTCGAGTCTCAAGTCATCAAAAAACTGCACATCATCAAAGGCCGCTGCTGTTTCCTCGCAGCGCCAACTCCCCGCATGAATCGTGGCAAGTAACTCACCACATGTCTCGGCAATACTCACATCCGATTGCCCACGCAGCAGCATCGCTTTCCAAACCTCGTGCTCCGCTGGGGCCGCGGTCATGGCATATACATAGTTCTCTCGATCAAAAAACACTGGTTTGGGTACTGCGGCGGTGAAGCCCGACGCACCATGCACTACATTGTCGGAGAAAATTCTGTCACAAACCTCAAGCACTTCCATTTCTCGAATCACGCGATCAATACTGCACTCCCATAACTGTTCGACTTCCAGTTGTGGACGGGCCTGCTTGATCACGATTCGGCGTGGAGATGCCTGATCGCATTCCGCAAGAATAACTCGATTGGATACACCACCGGTCAGTTTTTGAGCCCTGACCAGATCAGCAGATGGCGACCATCCACGCCGGCTTAGATACTCGGCAACCGAATCCGCTTCCAGAGTGATCATGCGACCGTGCCGACTTCCCTTATGAACTTCAAGTTAGCGTGAGGCCGTTTGCCACCAGTTATCAGACAATTGTTCAGGCGTCCCACCATAGACAGTCACGCAGGCATCTTCCAGATTACTGCCCTTACGCAATTGGCCCAGCAATTGATCGAACTTTTGTTTATTGCTCATCATGCTTTTCACATAACTATAAGCAACGAGCGCTGAGTCTTCCGGTGACAGTTTTCCATTCATAAAGTCGGTACTTTTTGCCATTCCCCTAATCGCAGCACCAACCTGATCATCCCATTTCTCAATGCGAGCATCATCCTTTACAATCCGCTGAGCAATTGCGCGACCAACACCTTCGCTGAACCAACCAGGTAAATCGCCAAGTGTGGAAATGTAGACGCCCGCCAGTTGTTCGGCGATCAATCCATCAATGGTGTATTCTTCGGATGAGGGATTCAGAATAGTGCCGTAGGCATCGACGATGCTGTACTTCCAATGGCCTTTCCAGTCGCGCGGAAGCGATCTTTTCTCGACCATCGTGCCAAATTCGCCGTAGTCATATCGCTTGTTAAAAACAAACAATGTCATACGACCTTTGATCAGCGGTGTGGATTTATCAGCCTTCAGGGCCACAGAGATTTTACCGGCCAGATCCTCACCAACATCAGCAATTTTGGAAAGCTGCGATTCACTAAGCGAACCAACAACGAGGAAAGACTTAGACTCTACCTGCTGGTGTGTCAGGCCTGACATCGCCAGCTTCCAATTCCTTTCAGAAAGGATGCTTCGGTCAGCACTGAGTTCTTCGTGAGTTGCATCTTCTGCTTTAGCAATTGCGACAACCTCCGTCAAAGGTTGATTGCCGTCTCGTGCATCAAATGTAGCTCCCTCTGAAATCCAAGTCGTGATCAGTTTCATTTGTTCATCTGAAAGTGGGTCTTTTCGAAGTGGCATGCGCTGCCCGCCGCCAGTACCCAGCAACTTTTTGATCAGCAGACTCTCCTCTGCTTTACCGGGTAAAATGGGAGGTCCACTTTCACCGCCACGCAGCATAGCGGAAAACCGATTGATATCTAATCTCCCGGAAGGTCGTTGGCCGGCACCGTGACACCCTACACAATTCTCAACAAAGATCGGTGCAATATCTCGTGAGAATCGTACGGTCTCATCGCCTGTCGCTTTGGTTAATTCCACCATAGGCAGATCGCCAACAGTTGCGTCCGGATTCAGACTCGAGAGACTTGCCTTAGGATCCTCGCCATCAAACTTGGCACCTTCACTAATCCACTTCTTTAAAATTGCAAGTTCTTCATCTGCGACTTTCAGTCCGCCTCGTGGCATATCGCCTTCCACGATTACTTCTACGATACGACTGCCGTCCGCATCCTTGGGGAATACAACAACGCCTTCGGCAGGTCCTTTCATAAGCGTTTCGTAGTCAGACATGCTGAACATCCCGCGTGCGTTACGAATATGGCAGTTACCACATTTAGCAGTCAAAATCGGAACCACTTGATTTACAAAGCTAACACCGGCATTACCGATGGGCTCAGGAGTGTCACCACCCGCACCAGCAAGTTTCTCAATGGGCGGAATGGCTTCAAGCTCTACACCTTCCAATTCAAGCAAGGCGTGTGCTCGCTTCATCGAGTTATAGACTCGCGAGAATAGTTGTTGAGTGGGTTTGTCGGCATCTTTGATTGCCTCTTTGAATTCAACTTGAACCTGCTTCACAACTTTGGCGCATTCGTCGAGTTTCCCAGACTTGTATAAATTTCCTGCCTTGAGCATCAGGTTGTACATGCGTTGCTCGGCGGTTCGCTGCTCAGCAGTAGGTGCAGCATACGAGTTGGCAACCCAGCCAACGATGAGAAGGGCGCTGATTCCAAAAATGATGCGAGCTGACAACTTCATCTAAGATGCTTCCTTTTTGTGTTTTCATCTGCAATAGCTCCGGCAGCTATACCGTAGCTAGTTCTATTATCGGCAATACAACCATTATAGGTCGTTGAAATTGCAGCGGACAAATTCGAATTCGGGTGTTTAAGCCTCTGAGCTGTGGATTCATCAGACGAATTTATCATCATCTTAATAATGATTCCAACAATCAGAATCAGAATCACAACAATAGTCAGCCACACCTTAGCCGAGCTTGAATCATGTGATAGTTTTATAGGCCGCAGACCTTGCTTAGTCGTCTGATCCAGCAAGTTGTGCTTTGTACTTTGCATGGCGCCGGCAATCGAACTGCCAGCTTGTTCATTTCCTAATTCAACACGACTTCCACTTAAAGATGAGCCGGCCCCTGAACCATCGGGCTGAACCACTCCCGGCCCACTATCACCGGTCACTAACTGAATGGCGGATGGATCGCTACCTGACTGACTAGGGGGTACCGTCGCTGCCTGCATCGCCTGCACAACACTAGCAGTTGTTACCTGTCGTTTAACAGGCTGCTCGCGTTGATCCACAGCAAAGCCAGATTCCTCAAGCCAGGCGACGAGATGATCAGCTACTTCATCGCATGAAGCGAATCGTGCCTCCGGTTGTTTTTGAATCATCTGCATACAAATCCGTGACAGTTCCGAAGGACAATCGGTA
>JAKUOW010000310.1 GCA_022451045.1 Pirellulales bacterium
AAAACACTAAATACATTCTCGTTCATCCCACTTTCAGCTTCCGGCACATTTACAGTTACCCCAATTTTGTATTTCTCGGGTATCGGATCGACTAAGTCGACCGTGGCAAAAGCCCACTCACCGTCTTCGGCTTCTCCAACATAGCGCTGAGAATCAACAGTCCAACTACCGTCAAGAATCACGAAGTCTTCAGCATCGTTGTCATCAAAGTCCTCATGAAACGGGATCCTGCCTGGTTCAGTAATTTCGAGCTGATAAGATCCAAACGTAATCTCATTCGATTCAACGGAATCGTTCTGGTTAAAGACAAGCACGTCGTGGCTTGGCGAGTCGTCTGCCATATTGGTCGTGAAAATAGCAGTACCTGCGGCATTTGCACGCATGGGTATCGAGAACACTAGCTTTTCATCACTTGGATTTGGTAATGGCGTGAAGCTCGTACTAAAACCACCGTATTCATCTAGCACGGCGGCGTTATCGAGATTTGCCGATTTATAATTTACATAGGGAGCAAAGTGAGTGGGTGTACCGATGCGGCTAACATAGTCGGTGTCATAGACGACATCAAAATATGCTGCAAATACTCCATCAGCATTTGAAGTACGCACATCCTGAGTGTAACCGCGCAGTTGGAATGAATCCCCTTCCTTAATCTCCGAAATGGGAGTGCCATTTGTCGTCGTCGCGGCAATGCGAAATGCAACTTTAGCATCTTCACCTTCGGCAACATCCGCCACGTCGGCAAATACATTGGCCGCCAATAACTCTCGGCTCTCGAGCATTTCGCTCATCGGCCGAAATTGATATGTCTTTCGTAATTTAGCATTACCACGTCGATTTCGTCGCAATCTCTTCATTTTGTACTTTTCACTTACTGATTTTTCCGTCCCTGACAATTCCTTTTGTCACAGAGCGCGCATAGTGCCACCACGATGGTGATATGAGAAACTACCAAAGCACGGTAAATACTGCAAACAAATGGTTAAATCCATTTTTACCCCGATGCTTACGCTGCGTGTTGCAGCAACTGAATTGAGTTACTGCCCATGAAAATACGCACAGTAATATTAGCGCTCTGGAAGCAGCAATCAATTCCAAAAATGCGGAATACGCGTTTGCTTCGCGACAGTTTTTACTTGATTTCCTTGATCCGGATATAGCGATAACTCGCTTCAGCAGGTGCACCACCATGGATTTGAAGAGCAATTATGCCATCGCGGTCAATTTGATCATCCTTTTCACGGTAATTGACCGTCTGCACTCCATTAACCCAGATTTGAACCTGTGCGCCTTTGCAGACAATCCGTAGGTCATTCCAATCATTAGCCTTGAACTTCTTTAATAAGGGAGCCTGTTTCGCTTCAGCGAGAAACTTTCGGCGTCTGGACTCATCATACAGCGACCCCCAGATGTTCTTGGCACCCATCAATCCCATATCACATTGATAACCGATTACCTCGTGATGATTCGGAATCCGTTTGGTTCTAAACTGCACCCCGGCATTCTTACCTTCGCCAATCAGCTTTGCCTGCAGTCGTAGCTCAAAGTCACCATACTTTTTTGAAGTGCTAAGGAACTCATTGTTGGGAATCCTTTCTTCTAGCGAGCCGCCGATGATGGTGCCATTTTCCACTCGAAAGATCTTCTTGTTCCCATTCCAGTTTTCGATCGATTTCCCGTCGAACAATGACACGAAACCATCTTCTACTTTTTCATCAGCTGTTACCGAACAGGCCATGTAACCCACAAATACGAGAGAAACTGCAAACAGAATCGGTAGGTTTTTTAACATCATTCAAACCTCAAAAATTACAAGTAATGCAAAACAGGTGTTTGAGCTCTGTGCAAGGTTTAGTTTCCGGAGCTCACGATTCAATAGCGACCTCCGTATTTTGCCATATATCCGGCAATAGACAATTACGCCAACCGATAATCGCATAATGTGACTGCGTGTAATTGTGTGAGGTGTTAAATGTGCAAAAATGTGTGTACTAAAACACGCATGCCCATACATCGTTATTAATAGACAAGGAATCACCGCATGACCGGGCTAAACAAATTCAGCTCCAGAATCACTCAACCCCGCAGCCAGGGTGCATCTCAGGCAATGCTCTACGCTACCGGGATGACCGAAGCAGATATGAATAAGCCTCAAGTAGGCATTGCAAGCGTGTGGTACGAAGGCAACCCGTGCAATATGCACTTGCTCGACTTATCTGCCGAAGTGAAACAAGGCGTCGTTGACACTGGAATGGTCGGTATGAGATTCAACACAGTCGGCGTAAGTGACGGAATCAGCATGGGTACGGACGGCATGAGTTTTTCACTGCAGTCACGTGATTTAATTGCCGATTCGATTGAGACGATCATGGGCGGCCAGTGGTATGACGCCTTGATCACTATCCCGGGATGCGACAAAAACATGCCTGGCTGTGTGATGGCTATGGGCAGACTAAATCGACCAGCTTTGATGGTTTATGGAGGCACAATCAAGCCCGGTTGTTTAAATGACCAAAAGCTGGATATCGTCTCTGCATTTCAGAGTTATGGCGAATACCTTGCTGGCACGATCGATGACGAAACACGCAAAGCAATCGTCCAAAAGTCCTGCCCGGGTGCTGGTGCATGCGGTGGAATGTACACCGCCAACACCATGGCCACAGCGATTGAAGCCATGGGCATGTCGCTGCCCTACAGCGCTTCGATTCCGGCAGAAGACGAAGACAAGAAGGACGAATGTCGACGTGCAGCACTCGCGTTGAAGCACCTGATGGAAAAGGACATTAAGCCTCGCGACATCATGACGCGAGAGGCATTTGAAAATGCGATGGTGATGGTCATGGCACTAGGTGGATCGACCAATGCCGTGTTACATCTGATTGCCATTGCCCGCAGTGTAGATGTCGATGTCACTATTGACGACTTCCAGAGTGTAAGTGACAGGGTACCGTATATCGGAGACCTCAAACCGTCCGGTAAATTCCTTCAAGAAGATCTTCACACCGTGGGCGGTACTCCTGCAGTCATGAAGTACATGCTTGAAAAGGGATTTCTCAATGGCGACTGCATCACGTGTACTGGTAAGACACTTGGTGAAAACTTGGCGGAATTGGATGGCCTTGCAGATGGTCAGACAATCGTACAATCGGTCGAAGAGCCTATCAAGGCAAGTGGACACCTTAGGATTCTTAAAGGCAATGTTGAACCAGAAGGAGCTGTCGCAAAGATTACAGGCAAGGAAGGTCTGACGTTTACAGGGCCGGCGAATTGCTTTGATTCAGAAGAAGACATGCTCAAGGCACTCGAAGATGGCAATATCAACGAGGGCGAAGTCGTAATCATCCGATACGAAGGACCAAAAGGTGGGCCTGGAATGCCCGAGATGTTGACACCCACCAGTGCGATAATGGGTGCCGGGCTTGGGGACAAGGTGGCACTGATGACGGATGGTCGGTTTTCCGGCGGGTCACATGGCTTTATCGTTGGACATATAACGCCGGAAGCACAAGTCGGTGGACCGCT
>JAKUOW010000311.1 GCA_022451045.1 Pirellulales bacterium
CAGATCAACAAGATCTTTCTGATCGATTCGCTTTTACAGGCCCAAAAGACTTCTCTGGCCTAAATACAACCACTGATGTCACGGGTGCACCAATTCTTCAAAATACATTGGGCTACGTAGACTGTGAAATCCACGAAGTCTTAGCCGGAGGCGACCATGATATCTTTATCGGAAAGATCATTGGTGGAAAGCTCGGTGAAGGTGCTCCACTGCTTTACTTCTCTGGCGGTTATGCAAATTTAGCTTCAAAATCTTAAGCCATCGAAGCTGGCATACGTCCCATACAATAATTGATTCTATGTGGCCTATCACTGTTTGATATTTGCCACCTGATTTCAACCCAAACATGTCATTTGGTCATTTCGCCGTCGCGCTGCGTGCGGTCCAAAGTGGACCGTTAGGAAAGGCAAACTCCTCAAGCGTCTCTTGCTTCATGGTAATGCTATAACCTGGCAATTCCGGTGCCATGTAGTGACCGTCTTTCATTCTCACCGGATCTACAAAGTGCTCATGTAAGTGATCAACGTATTCCACTAAACGACCCTCTGTTGTGCCGGATACGCACACGTAATCAAACATAGCTAGATGTTGCACATGCTCACACAATCCAACACCGCCAGCGTGAGGACAGACCTTTATGCCAAAATGCTCGGCCATCAGGACTACAGCAATTACTTCATTTACACCACCAATTCGGCAACTATCGATTTGACAAAACTCAATAGCATCGGCTTGCATTAGTTGCTTAAACAGCACCCGGTTTTGACACATTTCACCTGTTGCTACACCAATTGGCGCAATTTCTCTCGCAATTCGAGCATGACCTAGTACATCATCTGGACTCGTCGGCTCTTCAATCCACAATGGCTTAAACTCCGCCAATTTGTGCATATTTTCGATAGCAACATCTACATCCCAAACTTGATTCGCGTCCATCATCAAGAATCTGTCGTAGCCGATTTCTTCTCGAATAATTCGGGCTCTATGGATGTCGTCATTGATATCGCGGCCAACTTTGATTTTGAAGTGAGACCAACCTGCTGCAATGGCATCTCGGCACAATTGCCGTAGTTTATCATCAGAATAGCCTAGCCAGCCTGCTGACGTCGTATATGCGGGATAACCCACTTCCAACAAGTTATTTATCCTCTCAGGTCTACTGGAAGACTTCTCTTGGAGGATTTCCCGTGCTCTTTCCGGCGATAAGGCGTCAGAAATATAACGAAAATCGATACATCGGACTAACTCATCCGGAGTCATATCGCTTAATAGACGCCAAAGTGGTTTCTTTTCTGCTTTTGCATATAGATCCCAAACAGCATTTACCACGGCGCCAGTCGCCAAGTGGACAACACCTTTATCTGGGCCAAGCCAGCGTAACTGGCTGTCACCAGTGATATGCCGCCAAAATCCACCCATATTGGATGCAATCTCATCAAGACTCTTACCAATTAATAGTGGCTTTAGCGAGTCAATTGTATTGACGATTAGCTCAGTACCTCGGCCTAGGGTAAACCCAATACCGTTTCCCGATAGACCATCATTTGTTTCCACCGTAATGTACGCAGCCGAATAATCAGGATCTGGATTCATTGCATCACTGCCATCCAAATGGTCCGAAGTCGGAAACCGTATATCAACTGCTCGTAAATCTGTTATCTGAGTCATAGACATCCACAATTCTATTTTCGCATTAAGCTGGGTAAGTTGATTTAAATTATTCTTGTGCTTTCATGCAACTCTCGGAACAAAGTTTGCAGGAAGCTAATAACAATAAGACTAAATACAAACAAACCTAAAAATCGATCCGTCAACGTTATGTTCACATCGCTTATTTAAGCCGATTAATTCGCTCCTCGTACTTTCTAAAGAGCCTCTTATGACGATCATTCAAGGATACTCGTCTTCCTTGAATGAATGCTGCTTCCACATTCGATAATGTGTCGAGAATATGCCCGTCCGCTATTACCAATGTGGCATCCATTCCCGGTGCAATGCTACCGACGCGGTCATCAATACCTAGGATTTGTGCTGGGTAAAGTGTCACAGCTTTTACAGCTTCCGAGAGTGGCAGTCCATATGCGGATGCCGTAGCAGCATGATATGGAAGATTTCTGGCCATCGACCCACCAAATCTACCAAACGACGCAATACAGTATTGTACTCCTGCCTTGTGCAATGTTTCACAGAGCGTGTATGAAGAATCAAATGCATCATCCGAACGGCGTGGAAGACGGTATACGCCACCAATAATTACTGGAATATTGTGTTTTCTCAGCAAGTCAATACAGTAGGGGGCATCATGACCACCAAAGATAACAAGTTTAAGATCTTGCAGTGATGCAAAGGCTACCGCAGATTGAATTTCCTGAATGCCGTTAGCAGTGACAATTATCGGCACTTCTTTGGAAAGAACTTTTCGCATCGCCTCTAGCCGCAAATCCACTTGAGTGATTTCATCTGCAGTACGGCCTTCATCATATCTCCGCGCCCTCTCAAAATAGTCTTCTAATTGCCGTAGACGCTTATCACGTTCTGCGATTTGCTCTTTTGCACTCTTTGATACAAACCAGTCGCTCACCGGTGCCATCGCAGGCCATCTAATATGCATACCAATAGATGTTTGGAGAGCAATATCTTCAGTAGTCCAACCATCAAGTTGTAAGAATGCAGACTGTCCAGTAATTAATCCGCGGTATGGCACAGTGAGACACATCAAAACACCATTACTGCGCGTCACTGGGATTATTTCGCTATCTGGATTAACGGCAATTTCAGCCTTTACATTTGGATTAAACAAACCGACTTCACCACGGTCGTCCGTAGCTCGTACAGCATTTATCTCTACTAGTCCAATATTTGAAAAGGCATCAATTAGCCCAGGATAAATATGCTTGCCATTAGCTTCGATCACCGTCACATCGTCAGGGAGTTCCAAGTCGGTCCCGACTTTCACAATCTTACCGTTGTCAAACAATACAACTCCATTGGGTATGGATTCGCCGCTGACACGGTGGATAGTCCCACCAATGATTGCAATGGGACCGGATTGCCTTGAACCAGGAATCTCCGGATTAGCGGGGGCTGTTGCACAAATTGCGAGCACAATAACCAATATAAATACAGGTGTTCGTTTTTGGGACATCGGACTATATCTCATTTTGCAAGGATTTAATTACTTTGCCTAAATCTCAATGATTGGTGATGCGAATGTTCTCCATGTGCGCAGAAAACATCCTCTCGAGGCCATAACTCTTCCTCTGGCTTTGCATTTTCCCCGATTCCCAGCATTGCTTCGCCTGACAAGAGTACTTTTTGAATAAGGTCTATCTTTCGTTTTGACATAACCGAACGCTTTTGGCTTTCCATCGTACGGTCAAAATACTTTTTGCCGTCAATCCACGTTTGCTCACATCGACTAAAAACTGACAAAGGTGAGTTACTCCAAAGCACCAAGTCAGCATGCTTGCCAACTTCAATCGAACCAACATATTTATCAATACGCAGTTGTTTCGCTGGG
>JAKUOW010000312.1 GCA_022451045.1 Pirellulales bacterium
TTTGAATCGATGATGACGTTCCAGAATCTCAACATCTCCACCGCCGGGAGTGTTCTTGAGAATCTCGCCGGCAATGGTGGATAGCTTCATCGTGAGGTTAACTGCCATACTCATGCTTGGCGCCCAGACGATCGGGATTGTATTAGAAGCATCACGGACCAACTGCTGCTGTGAATCAGAAAGACCGGTGGTTGCCATGACCAGCGGGATTTGTTGCTCCGAGCATCGATTGACAATCGTCTCTGCACCGGCGGGTACGGAAAAGTCTATAACGGCCTGCGTTCCCTCTGTGATCTCATTGCACAGCGGCAAGTCCAGATTGCCGACACCTGCAATTTCACCGGCATCGTTGCCAAATTGAGGATGCTCCGACCATTCTATTGCCGAGCTCAACTGGAGATCGTCATCCTGAGAGGCCAAAGCAATCAGCCGTTGTCCCATCCGACCCGCGGCTCCATTTATACTAATTCGTAGTCCACTCATTATTTTTTCTGCTCAGTTGGGGTTTATGAATACAACTGAATAGCCCTTACGATTTCATTGAGGTCGTTTGGCACTGAAACAGCACGATTCGCGTATGATGCACGCTGTACGCCGCGCGAACCAAGTACTTCGTTAAACTCTTCTTGGTCGGTTGTATGATATGCCACTGTGGCAGTTGGATCTTTTAGCTGGTGGCCCGTGAGAATGCACACCACACGATCGCTCGGAGCAATAATACCCTGTTCACGCAGTAGCTTTGCACCTGCAACACTTGCAGCGCTCGCCGGTTCGCACCCAATTCCACCGGCACCCACCTGTGCTTTGGCATCCAGGATTTCTAGATCCGAGATTTCTCGCACGACACCATCGCAAACATCGAGTGCTCTGAGGCATTTTTCAAAATTCACTGGTCTATTAATCTCGATTGCACTGGCAATCGTTGATGCTTTACGACCGGCAGCCTGCATCGCGTCGTAGTATTTCTCCACCGGCGCATTATCGATTTCGCCGTCATTCCATCTAACGCCTGATTCTTCATACAACTGACTGAGGGTATTCGCGCCAGCAGCATTGATGATCGCCAATCGAGGCACTCGATCAATTAAGCCGAGATGCTTTAATTCCATGAACGCCTTACCAAACGAACTGGAATTCCCCAGATTCCCGCCGGGAACAATGATCCAATCCGGAACCTGCCATTGCAGGCTCTCAAGGACTCGCAGCATGATCGTCTTTTGTCCCTCTAGCCTGAATGGATTGATACTGTTGACCAGGTATATTCCTAGTTTGCTGCACACTTCCTTCACGCGTAGCATGGCATCATCGAAGTCGCCGTTGATGGCGACCGTTAACGCACCATATTCAAGCGCTTGTGATAGCTTTCCGTAAGCAATTTTCCCAGACCCGATGAAAATCACGGCTTTCATCAGGCGCGATACGGCACAATACATCGCAAGTGACGCGCTTGTGTTGCCTGTTGACGCACATGCAGCTTGGCTTGCACCGATCATATGAGCATGCGTAAATGCGGCAGTCATTCCATTGTCTTTGAAACTACCAGAAGGATTCATTCCTTCGTATTGGAGAAACAAGTTACCAGCGTCGAGTCCAACAAAGGCACCTACAGAATTGGTTTGCTGCAATAACGTTTGACCTTCACCTACCGTGACGATTTTTTCAGGCGGAGCAAATGGCAGCAACTCTCGGAAACGCCAAACACCGCTATAACAAAGCGGATCATGCCGATTCGACCATTTAGATTCAAATTCACTTATTGACGCCGGAATCGCAGCTGCATTCCAGTCGTACGATACGTCAAGCAAGCCACCGCACTTGGTACATGCAGTCAACACCTCATCAACGCCAAATGTCGCGCGACAGGACGGTGAAATACACTGTTGAAAGGCTATTTCGGACACGGTTTTCGATGGAGTTTGCATAAAAAGACGCATTAATGCCCGTATTCTATCCTTAAATGTCTATTTACGCATCATGCTAAATCTCACACCCTAGGCGTCAGAGATAAGACGCCTTAAAACTACTGAACGTCTGTATAACGGACTTCGAAGCTGCATAGCATTGTGAGCTAGTGCGAAGTGATTAAGCAATTGACATCGGTTACTTGTATCCCTACAATCTTTTAGCTCAGCCTCAGGAATGTGGCTAAATCGCTGTAAGTGTTTACTACTGCTGGGTTTAGCTGCTATTTATTGAGAGAATTACTACCATGGCACGTCTAAAAAACGCAATGAAAAAGGTCGAATCACGTCCTTTCAAGCGACAATTGCTTGAATTGCGCGCACGGCTTCGCGGAGATGTGAACGCTATGGCAGATGCTGTTTTCAGCGATTCTGGTGGTGCTGGGGCGGGTAGCACGTCAAATCATATGGCGGATGTCGGTACCGAGCATTTTGATCAGGAATTCACCCTTTCACTTGTAGAAAATGAAGGGGAAACGATCGAATTGATCGACCAGGCGTTGGCTAGAATTGAAGCCGGAGCATATGGTGCATGCACGGAGTGTGAAGGAAAGATTCCAAAGATGCGGTTAAGTGCACTACCTTATACGCCACATTGCGTGAAATGTGCAGATATCGCTCAGCGAGGCTAAAACAAGCCTATGAACGAAGCCACGGATTTGGCTGGTTCTGTCAATAAAAGATCCAGATTACTCGTTTTTCTGGTTCTTGCAGTCATCGGTTGCACGCTTGATTTATGGTCAAAGCATGTAGTTTTCAATGCACGTGGATTCACGCCGGACGATTACTACTTCTTTCCACCTGACGCAAAAACGCACTGGATCATCGATGGCTACTTCGCATTACAGGTATGGGTAAACCAAGGTGCACTTTTTGGCGTCGGACAAGGTCAGAGCTTACTATTTGCAATCGTCTCGATAGTTGCCATGTTGGGCATAATCTATTGGCTAACGAAGGGAACGGCAATACAAAGTCGTTGGCTGGTTGTCGCCTTAGGACTCATTGTCGGTGGAATCATCGGGAATCTCTACGATAGACTTGGGCTTTGGCACTCAGGAATTGAAACACATGAGAACTATGTAAACGGCGTGCGCGACTTCATTCTCATACAGGCAGGTGATGATCTACGGTGGCCGAATTTCAATATCGCTGATATGTTGCTTGTAACAGGTGCGATTATGCTCGTCATTCACTCTCTTTTTATGGCTGAGTCAAAGGACGATCCTGAAACAACGTCCAGCGAAGCCTCCGATGAATAAAACCAAACCGTGATATCCAATGCAGACAGACGTACAATCCAGACTTGAAACTGCTGTCGAACTGGCCAAAGCTGCTGGGCAACATACGCTCAAATATTTTCAGCAGTCTGATTTGAGTGTTCAGCGTAAAGGAGACAACTCTCCGGTAACCATTGCAGACAAGGAAGCGGAAGCGCTCGTACGATCGGGAATTGCAGCAGTATTTCCCGAGGATGCCGTATTGGGTGAAGAATTAGAAGACACTGACGGTTCATCAGGCTACCGCTGGATCGTGGATCCAATCGATGGCACAAAGTCCTT
>JAKUOW010000313.1 GCA_022451045.1 Pirellulales bacterium
TAAACTGTTTGACAGAATATGTCCATGACTCAGGCTCGCACATCTCGCCTTGCACCTGCCAACGCATCCCAGTTTGATCCACCTCAGTCGCAACACGACTTCCCGCTGGCACATTGTCATCAAACCATAAAACCTGCTGGCGACATTCTCTTCTGGATTCGATCCACTCAACCTTACAGTGCGCTACCCAATGCTCGGGTGCCAAGGCACCAGGCGCAATCTTGATACACATCGGCTCGAATATTGATAGAGGGGTCTCATACGATTCTTCCTGTGTGCGTCGGTGATTTATAACACGTCTATCAGGTTCCACATGTTAAAAATAAAACTCCGCCAATTCATTGGGATCGGCGGTTACATCGAGTTCCCGTACAGAAACCGACACACCATAAACACCACAATTATGTGCCGCAATATGGCACATGACTGGATCCAAATCAAAACCGGCTGCACTGTGACGTTTGGCCAACCTGATCAGATCTCCACCGATACCGCAACATAAATCTGCAACGCGGCACTCCTCTGGAATCTGATGCGATTTATAGAGAGCAATGTGTTCGTCCGTCGACTGCTCAAGTCCACGTTTTGTGAACAACATGTCATTGCCTTTTTCGAACTTCACTTTGGCTCGCTGTCGCAACTCAACTTGCTGGCTAACTAGAACTGCCCGCTCTGCACCAAGGGCGTCACGCATCTTCTTACGCATGCCCATTGGCACTTCACCATCGACAGCAGACAGCTTCGTCAGCCACTGCTGTGCTGCAGGCTCTGAAAGCCATTTGAAGTTGTCGAGTTTTGATTCCATATCCGATTTTGGCCAGATAACGATTCAGGCTTAAGTGCACAGCCTGCCTAGGGCTATTGCACGAACAACTATACAGGATAAACCGCTGACTCTATCAAACCAGCGGTAAACTCCGCTTACCCGATTCTAAGGATTACGACGGTTCTATAAGGACAGGCGCCAAGACGAAACAAATCCAAATCACATTGCCGAAGTTGATAGTGGTGCAGTCCAGTTGCCATACAAAATGTCAGTGCATCACCCAACTGTGCAACCGCCTTGCAATAGCGTCAGAACAGAAATCGAATAAGAACGATGATGTCATTCTTCAAACCGATACTAAAACGTGTGTTTTACCTCTTCGTCCTGTGCGGCGTACTGCTCATACCTTACGTATTGACGACAGTCGACTGGCAAAACGGTGTCGGAGATGCAACGTCACAGGCTTGGAACAAAGTGACCGGATGGACATCCAATCTCGGAAACTTTTTTGGTAATTCAGGCAGTGAAGATTCAGTCGTCGAGGATGAGACGATGACATCCGTCCCGACTGCAACAGATTCAGATACACCGCATCTTGATGGTGGACGCATTCATCACTTCAGCGAGGTGATTCGTTTTGACATAAAACCAAACTGGGTTACTAAACGCTGGGCACGTGTATCCAGCTCGTTAGCAGAGTTAGGACTGAAGGGCTATCGTGTACCGGTTGTCACCGGATCAGACGTCAATGATCTGGCTGGGTCTTTGACATATTATTTTGACAAGCAAAGTCAGGTTCAGCGAGTTGTATTTGTGGGCAACACTGGTAACCCAACCCGCCTAATAGACTTTGTAAGTAATGAGTACCGCATGACACAGCGGCCTTCACTCAACACAGGCCTCTATATCCACTCCCGAGGTGGCATACCGGTCAATGCGCTCACGATTAAGCAAAACTCCGTCATCACGGCAGACAATCCTCACGGTACCTACCAAGTGTACTTGGAACTGAACAGGGTTAAATTAGGTGCACAACTGAGCCGGCAGTATCAGGACGTTCTCACTGCTGCGAAATCTCTTGGTCGATAATTCTATCGACATCTTTTCCACAGGCTAATTTGGTGGTGGGTATCACTTACCGTTAGCGTGAAAAGGGCATAAACTCCGAGCCTTAGACAATTCTCAACTTTATTTTGCATTCCTAGATTCAGATGCTAGGAATCCGATGCTAGCAGGTTTACAATCGGTCTCCCGGACAATGGGCAGAGGCTACAGGCAGATTCGCACGACAGCGAATATGACACGGAAAGATAACCACTTTTCTATAACTTGTGACTTCCTAAAAGGCAGCGTTTGCTCTTATACAGCAGGCACATCATCACGATGATGATGTATGGCCGGAAGATCACTACAAGGAAGCAGGAATCTGTGACCAAGGACAATATGGAGATTGTGTCGGCTCTAAAAAGGAAAGTAGCTGACAAGGTCGGACAACAGAAATTTGAGCTCTGGTTCACTGAAGAAATTCACTGGGCCATCGAGGATTCCGCGCTCGTTCTAAGCTCAGCAGCAAGGTTCATGATCGAACGCCTGCGGCGAACGTTGGCCAAGGCCATTCATACTGCTGTTGTGCAAGCTAACTTGAACATCGCCGATGTTTATTACCGTCTAAGCGAAGAAAAAACTCCAACAGTAAGAAAACAAGTCGTAGCCCACAGGCGACGTGACGAGATTAAGCCTGCCGCCACGACAGAGATTCGTAAGCCAGCGAAACATCGAAAGACGCTTGCCAACTATATCGTCGGTTCTTCAAACCAATTGGCAGTAACAGCGGCTCAAATGATGATTCAAAACCGAGCGACGCCATCGCCTCTGTTCATTTACGGACCAAGCGGATGTGGCAAAACGCATTTGCTACAGGCAATTTGGAATCACACCCGGCGCGAAGTACTTTCCGGTCGGGCGCTTTATATCACTGCCGAGCAGTTTACTACTCACTTTACTGAGTCGATCAGCGGAGGCGGTACACCGAGCTTTCGTGGCAAGTACCGAAACGTCGATCTGCTGGTTGTTGACGATATTGACTTCTTCCCAGGCAAACGAGCAACCGCGGAAGAATTTCATTACACAGTGGACGACTTGCTGCGGGAACAAAAGCAACTCGTATTCTCGGCAAAACAAGTGCCGTCAGAAATCAGCGGTCTCAATCGTGATCTGGTTGCAAGGTTATCAAGCGGTCTGGTCTGCGATCTTGGTCTGCCTGATGAGCGGATGCGATTTGAGATTGGCAAGCTACATTGCCAACGACTCGGTTTTAAGATCATGGATGAGGTGATTGAAATGGCGGTGGAGCGATCGCCTGGTGATTGCCGGCATTTATTCGGAATCCTAAATCGCATTCATGCAATGCAACTGAGCCATGGAAAGCCGGTTACACCATCAGTGGTCGACTCGCTTCTGATCGACTTGATCAAGTGCAATAAACGACCTGTACGATTACACGATATTGAACGCGCCATATGTGACGTTTTCGGGATCGAGACGAAAGTGCTGCACTCAAATGGACGCAAAGCAAACGCAAGTCGCCCACGGATGCTCGCGATGTGGCTGGCAAGAAAACATACCAAGTCAGCGTTTTCCGAAATCGGGGAATATTTTGGCAATCGCGCACATAATACCGTGATCGCAGCCGAACACCGAGTAAATGAGTGGATAGCTGAAAACGTATCGATACCACTCGCTTTT
>JAKUOW010000314.1 GCA_022451045.1 Pirellulales bacterium
CCGAGGTATTGACCCCAAAAGGTGGATTCACGAGGTACGCTTGAAGATGCTATGTGGACTATTCTACACTTTTTTGGGTATAGCTAATTGCTAACAACAAAAGTCGTGTCACTTATAGATGACCATTCATCTATTTCCTTATTCCACTTTTGCCAGCTGATAAGGCGTACACCACGTTCAAGGGTGTACACGCCAATGCGATAGTCCTTACCCCAGTCAATAAACCAAACACCATCACGATGCTTTGAGTATTCTCCGCCATACTCATCAGCAAGTTTGATAACCGTTGCTTCATCCGGCAGTTTGTCCTGTTGCGCATATTCGCGTTTTAAGCGTCCATAGAGTTGTTGGCTGGGTTTTCCGCAGCCAGCTAAAACGACGGTCAGTGCAAGTAATACAAGCAGGGTCGGATTGAGTTTTCGATGCATCATTCCAGATTCTCTAAACAAGAGTATTCATCGTTCAGTTGTCTATATAAATAGTACGACACTTTTAGCATTAGGGTCGCTCAAAAACATATTCATGCCTAACCCCATTTATGCATGTAATAAGCATAAAATGTACAGCTAAGTTGTTTCACACTGAATTAACAGAGCCGATTTCGATTATTCGATGGACCTATCCGGAAAAACTGCGATTATCACGGGCGCTGCCTCTGGAATTGGTGCGGCTGTGGCTGAGACCTTGGCAAAGGCTGGTGCATCTGGGATTTGCCTAGCAGACATTGATACACCGGGTGCTGAGCGAGTTGCATCGAGATTAGGCTGCCCATCGCTCGTCGTTGAAACCAACGTAAGCGTCAGCGACTCTGTTAAGTCCATGGTCGATGCGACCGTAAACAGATTTGGTAAAGTGGACATTCTTGTAAACAACGCCGGCGTAGCTCCCGTTGTTCGATGGCCTGATGTAACCGAAGAGAATTGGCGCGATGTACTGGACATAAACCTAAACGGCGCCTTTCATTGCCTGCTACATGTGATGGAACACATGAAGTCCCAGCGATGGGGGCGTGTGATCAACATCTCAAGTGTGGGCGCTTTTAAGGGGAGTATTACGGCTCATCCGGCATACGGAGTCAGCAAAGCGGGCCTGATCGCGATGACAAAATCTGCTGCCAAGGAACTGGCCGAGTTTGGCATATTGGTCAATTCAGTATCTCCGGGAACGATTGACACCCCGCTTACTCAAAATAATTTCACTCCCGAAGAGCAGGCGATGTTTGTAGAGGACTCTGTACTAAAACGCCGCGGCTCACCGTTCGAGATAGCAGATGCGGTGCTGTTTCTCGCCTCGGAACGATCGACATATATCACCGGCACAACGATACACGTAAACGGTGGCTCACTGCTTGTTTAGAGAGTCTATTCAAACAAAGGAACTTCAATGGCTAAACATGACAAATGTGTAATTGATCCAGCTTCGTCGCCAGTTTGGGAGGCACCTGACGGATCACGTACTGTTTCTCCGCTCATCGGGCCGGACGAATGTGGTGCCAATGAAATGGTCACAGGATTATGGGTCTTGCGTCCTGGACAACAGTCGGAACCCGCCATTCACCCCGACGCGGCAGAGATTTACTACGTGGTAAGTGGTGAGGGCAAGCTACTGTTAGATGACGAGGAGTACACCGTAAAGGAAGGCATGACGGTTTATATTCCGCAGGGTGTTGTCCACCAGACGTTCAATACCGGTGAGAGTGACCTGGGTTATTACTTTATTTTCGCTCCACCACCAGGTGGTCCACCACGGCAAGAAGCGGAAAACTGGAACAAGATTCAATGACGATTCGTACCGGTTGCGAAGAAAAGAGGAGCGAATTAACATTGAGTTCTTAAGTGAGCAGCAGGAAAATGACGATTCTCATTTAGGTAATTGCTTACAACAATCTGGCGGAGTAGCTCAGCTGGTTAGAGCATCGGAATCATAATCCGAGTGTCGGGGGTTCGAGTCCCTCCTCCGCTACTGAGCCCCCCGCGCGACAGCACGGAGGGCTCTTCTTCAGAAGGGACTTCAACGGACTCAAACATACTGTTAAGCCCTATTTTTGTAATGCCAGCAGCGTGCTGCTCTGCGTTGGCGACCAGTTCCGGGCAGACTCTCTTAAGAGCACGACGGACCATTGCGTACCAATACGAACCACCGGTGTGTGAGCCTTTTTGTGAGCCTTTTTTTCCGTTCCGCCAGTGCTGCATAGCCTTGCGATGATCATCATCCAGCAACTGCAGGTAATGCTGGTTCTGAATCTGTGGTGAATTCCCCAGCCATATACCAATCGAATGTTGGTTATATCCAAACACTTTGTTCAGCTCCGTAATCAAAGTCGACCGCGTGTTTACAAATGGCTTGGGCCACAGATTTTTACCATGCACCTTCATAAACCTTCTTCGGAACTGTGTGGACAGGCTCAAAGAACTCGTATCCACATCTTTATTTGGATCACGTATCGCATCCCAAACCGGCCCTTTAATTAAGAAACCATCCGGACGCGGTTCACGATCACAAAGGAGCTTAAGAATCACATATGCTGCGTCGCTAAACAAAGGACAAGTCCGCCCGCCGGTCTTAACGGAATCGAGTTTCACCGTAGCACGGCTACAATCTCCATCTGCAAAATCGATGTCCTGATTACGCAACCAGACGCAGTCAGAAGCTGGCCTAACTCCTAAGAACCTAGCCAATACTGCCAGTGCTAAATTCTGAAGATTGTCCTGCGAATTAAAGAACATCTCCGAATCATTTAGACCCACAAAATATTGGCGATGCTTTTGCGGAGTGCTTTTGGTCCGAACACCAAAGCTAAAAACACTACGTGGAACAATCCCCTCAGCGGTAGCCCACAAAAACATGCTCTTGATGCGTTCAACACGTTTTGCCACAGTACTGTCAGCCAATTCGCCGCCACCATGTGAGCGTCCTCTTCGCTTAAGCCATTTTGGGTACTGCTTCGCTTCAGTAGACGTTATTTCCCTAATGTCTTTAGCGTCCCCAAACCGCTGTATCAGCCCAGCAAACGACACATCCAGTACTTTGGACGTAGCGTATGGATCGTCTCGAGTATCGCGATACGCTGCAATTACACGATCCAGACGATAGTCGGACCGAGTTCGCCTCACACGGATATCCCGGTCAAGCCCAACTTTCACAAGCTGCTTGTAGATTTTAGCGTCTACCTTCGCAAGAAATACGATATGCATATCGTAATAAGAGAGATCATTACGGCAAGTCGCAACCAATACCATTATCTTACGTTCA
>JAKUOW010000315.1 GCA_022451045.1 Pirellulales bacterium
CTGCAACACCTGTTGCGATCCGTGAAATAAAGACCGGGGCGGCTAGCCCAATCCCGACAACAATTACCTCAGATACAACGCAGGAGACATCCGGGTTCCCAACCATCATCGTCGACCGACCGACCAATCCGGACTCCGTCCTGCGGCCATCACTAGGAGATGCTTCCGGAGACATACCGACTAGTCAACTAGAGTCTAATTTAGAGATCGCACCTAAGATGGAAGAAGCAGTCTCTACCCAATCACAGCCTCTCGCGCCAGCCGAACTACCAGCGATTGAATTTCAGCCAATTCAATCACAATACTCTGCCCCATCTGAATCAAGAATTAACAACTTCACCACCCCCACGCCACAACAGTTCTTCCAGACTTCATTACTAGCTCAGGCCCCAACGGCCGCCGGCAGAGATTGTGGATCACCGCCATGTGCAGATGCTGCGAAGCGGCTCCAGGCAACTCCGCTTGGTTCTATTTCACTTGATATAAGTCCTGCATTTAAACCGAACCTAACTGAAAAACCTGATCGCATTCAGGAAGAAGTACGTCAATGGAAAAATCGAGACGGGGTGCCCATTGCCACCGGTCGCCTCGCCGACTTCCGATTCCAACGAGTGCATGTCGTCGACGGAGCAGGGGCCGTTACAACCATTCCAATTCAAGAACTCGCTGAAGACGATTTTTGCTATGTGGCCGACGTTTGGGGATTCCCAATGCATTGCAGAATCGACAACCAACAGTTTGTCGCACGGCAATGGAAGGCAATAACGCTAGCCTGGAAAGCATCGGAGTTACACCATCATCCCCTTTACTTTGAAGATGTTGAGTTGGAACGGTATGGCCATACACTTGGTCAGTTTGCTCAACCATTTAAGAGTGGTGCTCACTTCTTCGCCAACATTGCGGTCATACCGTACAACATGGCGCTGGAAGACCCCAAAGATCTACGATACACACTTGGCTACTACCGACCTGGCTCAACAGCACCACGGCTTATTCCAGCAATCCCGTTGAGCACCAAGGCCGCGTTGTGGCAGGCCGGTGCTATGGTCGGTGGCTGGGCCCTCATTCCATAGAGTCAAAATAGCTAACAGCAAAAGCTAAAACAAAACAATCCCTCTTTTCGCACCCAAAAACATTCACAGCATTGGAGACGAGAAACTCACCCCGACTATATGACTTACTGTTGTACAAACGCTGTCATACACAGCCTTCAGTTCGCGAAGAAGGCTACTCACACAACGGGGTTCGACTACATCAATGATGTGAAAACTGGGAGCGATTGGTTTACGGCGTGTCGGATTTTAAATTCGACACGCCGTTTGCTTTGTATTGAACACGCGCAGGTCGAAATGAACGGTCGGGAAGTGGAACTTACGATTCCTGGCCAATCGGAGGCTCGAATTCCAGTTCCTGCCATTTCATGGCTCGTCGCATCGGTTCAATTCTCAGGACGACTTCGCCGTTCTGGAAGATGCGGACTGTACCGTTAGACTCACTTACGCATACAGAAATAGCTCGCGTGGCGCGAGAAATTGATGCGGCCGACCAGTGACGTGAGCCGAGTCCTTTTGAAAGTGTGATATTGTCCGCGGTTGTTTGTATGATTTGGCACGCACGTTCAATGGTTCCATCCGCTGCGATAACAAAGGCGCCGTCCAGTTGCGCTACTTCCTTGATCGCATCCCTTACGCGACCTTCAAGCAAGTTGCGTTCTTTACGTCCATATCCCTTAACAGGATCAAAGCCACCGGGATGGCATTCTTCAAGGACGCGTCGATGGTCGCCCACGACAAAGAGTGCGCCCACCGGCTTACCTTCACGCCCTTCACGTCCAATCTCGACGGCCAAGTCAACAACCGCGCGAAGTGTTTTTAATGGCACACTCGTTTCAAGCTTCTTAAGATCACGAGCTGTAAGTCGACCAAGCCGTTCGTCCAGTGTGATGAACGAAACTGTATCGATGCTGTCCGGATCAAACGCCGAATACACCGCAACCAATTCAGCACTCGACTCAAGAATCTCAGATGCAACCGCGGCTAACAACGCTTGTTGCAGTCGCTCGTTGATCGGCAACCCCTGAGCCTCGAGCATGAGCGGTAGCAAGCCAGCTTCTTCAGCGCCCTCTAACTCTCGTTCATCTGCTCCGACAACGACTATTTGATTGTGGCGGCCGAGTTTCTTGAGTTGTTTCCAGTTTGTGGGCCCGGTCAACATCACCAACAGGGCGTCAGCACCAACATTTGCGCGTAGACGAGCAGCTTGCTTGTAAGTCGTTAAGAACGGCTCTCGCAATTCGCTCGGGCTCATAGGCAATCAGCCAACGATTAAACTGGCTCAGGTGGAAGTGATGTGGTGAGAATTACAGGATCGCAAGGGTAATGAGCGATCGCTTGTTGTATCGGTGTGTCAGAATATTAATGAGATTAGCGATCTCACACAAGTACAGCTTGAAACAATGAACATTCATTTCATCGTTAAAAACTCATTTAGTAATCTTGCCGCCATACAATTCTGCACGCATACCCGGTTTGGCACCAAATACCCGTTCATCGTATATCGTCAAGGCTCGCAGAGCATGCCCAACCGTTCCCATCTCCAGACCGGTAAGACGTTGAGCATGCAGCGTTGACGACAAGAAGTCGACCGCTAGGGAAACCTTATCAGTCATTAACTGCTCGTTCGATGCTGAAAACACTAACCACTCAAGCACGTGGCCAGATGTGTAAAGCTTACGTCGCATATCACCAGTGACACCGCGACTTTGAAACCAGTTACTTGAGAAGCTGCCGTCAGGATTCTGGAGCTGCAGGACATACTGGATGTAGTCGGTAATGTACTTCTGCGCCCGCAACCAAGACGGGGTCATTGGCTCTTCACGATGAATTCGGCGATTTAGTGCATAACTGATTCCCATCAGTCTGTGCGAACCACCGCAGGCTGCACCGTTAACTTGCTGAGACAATTCACTTCGCAACAAAGAATCGATTGTAAATTCGCTGCCGGTGGCAGACTGCCAAACAGTTTCGGCACTCAGATAGTGTGCAAGACCCATTAATTGAAATGTTAGCTCCGTTCCGTAATCGCATGACTGTTTTTCATGCTCCACCAAGTCCTTTACAGTAAATTCCGCTCCATCAACCTTGATCGTGAAGTCGCTGCGCACCTTACTCATCGCCAGTAAGGCTAACACTTGCCCTTCGTGACCTTCCACACCCGGTCCCTGATTTACGACAAGTCGGTTTTTTGTTGTCTGGCGTGAAAACAGTCTTTGCCCGCGTGCGGGATAATTCCAACATAACCAGCCAATAGCACTTGCTTGCTGTTCGTCGGTTAACACCTGAGCATCGACGCCAAAGGCAATTGCATAGTGCAGAATCTCCCACGGCGTATGCTGCGAGACACTTGGAGGGTTGTTGTAAAAGAATTTCAGAGTTTTCCTCAGACTATTCTTTCTCTGCTCTGAAGCCGCAGACTGATCTCTCAATGGCA
>JAKUOW010000316.1 GCA_022451045.1 Pirellulales bacterium
CAATATGCCAGCGACCGTGAATAAAGCCATCATCCTGTACCGATGCAACTTCGCCCCGCGAATCAACACTCATGACATAACCACCGTCGCCCTTAAACTCGACCGATATATCCAGATTTTCCATGTCGGTTTGCATTTTCCATGTACCGACAATGACCTTTTCAGGTGATGCATCACAACCTGAAAAAACAATTATCAAAGCCGCGGCCAAAACCGCATGAAGCGAGCGTCTTGTTGAAAACCTTTGCATGGCTAAATCCCTCCGACCACTTAAGACCACTTGTCGACCATCCATTGTCACTCAAGTATATCGCTTAGCATACTCAAATTGAACTAAATCACGCAAAGCAAATTACTAAAACCGTATTGTAATACACTCTCATGCCGACATTACACATTGACGACCTATACCATCACGACCACCATGAAGCTTTAACGCACGCTGAACTACGACGGATCCATGTCTGACTCAATCCCACTCATAGCAACGACGGCATTTGGCTTAGAGTCACTGGTAAAACGCGAACTTGAAGACCTTGGCTACAAAGCCAATGTGATCTCACCTGGCTGGATTCGGTTTGAAGCCGATTTAAGTGGCATTTGTCGTACAAATCTGTGGTTGCGTACTGCGGATCGGATTGTAATTGAGATCAACTCATTTGAGTGTAAGGATTTTGACACTCTCTTTGAAACAACCAAGGCCATCGCTTGGGACGAGTGGATTCCAAAGGACGGGCAATTCGTTGTGACCGGTCGCAGTATTCAGTCACAGCTTTCGAGCGTCCCGGCATGTCAGCGATCTGTAAAAAAGGCGATGGTAGAGAGCCTACTAAAGGCTCATCGTACTACTGTACTTCCGGAGACCGGATCGCTGCATAAAGTTGAAATCGCGTTGATAAAAGACCAGGCATGGCTGCTGCTGGATACAACAGGACCAAGCCTGCATAAACGTGGATATCGTCCAGCAACTGCTACAGCGCCTATAAAAGAAACGCTGGCAGCCGCCATGGTACAGCTAAGCTTCTGGAATCCTGACAGGCCATTACTTGATCCGTTTTGCGGTACCGGCACGATTCCGATAGAAGCTGCCCTTATCGGCCGCAATATGGCTCCAGGAATGTACCGTGATTTTCCGTCTGCTGATTGGCATTGCATACCTAAGGACATATGGCGTGATGCACGCACCGAGTCGCTTGATCTCATGAAGCAACCGGGAAGCGAACGCCTATTGGGCACTGACAACGACGACAAAATCTTAATCGCGGCACGTAAAAACGCGACGCTTGCCGGAGTTGCTGACGACATTCATTTCCAGCAACGGGAATTCAAAGACCTTCTTTCCAAACGTGAACATGGCTGTCTGATCACTAATCCACCGTATGGGGAACGCATGGGTGAACAGAAAGAAGTTGAACAACTTTACAGATCGTTTCCAGAAACATTAAAACGATTGCCAACATGGTCACACTACATTATCACGTCGTATCCTAAATTCGAGCGACTGATCCAAAAGGAAGCCGATCGGCGTCGAAAGTTATACAACGGGCGAATCGAATGCACTTACTATCAATTCCATGGACCGCGTCCGGGAGTTGGTGTCGACCAAACACCTGCTAGTCACGATGAAAGCCAACCCGAACAGAATACGCCGAAGCGAGTGAAAACTGCCGACGCGCCAACTGCTGTATTCGGAGGCGATCTCCGAAAAACTGCTGAACAATGTGAGATTTTTGCTAACCGCCTGACTAAACGTGCTCGCCATTTACGGCGATGGCCTACCAAGAGAGGGATCACTTGCTTTCGGCTATACGAACGAGACATTCCGGAAATCCCGCTGGTCGTCGATCGTTATGAAGACCATTTGCACATTGTAGAATTTGATCGCCCACACGAACGCGACTTAGCTCAACACGCAGACTGGTTAGAGCAACTTGTAAAGACAGCATCCCAGACACTTGATATCCCTGCGGACCAGATCTTTCTGAAACAAAAACACAAGCAAAGCGGATCCGAGCAACATCAAAAAGTCGATGCAACCTCCTATGAATTGCAGGTACAGGAGGGCGGTTTAAACTTTATCGTCAATCTCTCTGATTATGTAGATACGGGACTATTTCTAGATCATCGACAAACTCGAGACATGGTTCGCAAGTTGGCAAATGGCAAACGAGTTTTAAATCTATTCGGGTACACCGGAGCATTCACAGTTTACGCAATCGACGGTGGAGCAAACTCTACTGTCACCGTGGATCTCTCTAAGAATTACCTCAGCTGGGCTCATCGCAATCTACTCGCAAATAACTTCCCATCAGACAATCACCAATTCGTCCGTGCTGACGCGATGGAATTCGTTACAGAAATGGCATCACCAGAAGAATTTGACATCGCAATTGTCGACCCTCCCACGTTTTCAAACAGCAAGCGTTTGGAGAATGATTGGGATATTCAGCGTCAACACGCCGAATTACTAAACGCTACCTTAGCGGCGATCAAGCCTGATGGAGTGATATACTTTTCAACCAATTTCCGTCGGTTCAAGCTGGACGAAGAATCAATCAACTCCAACTCCATCGTCGAAATCTCCAAGCAAACCATACCTGAAGACTATAGAAATCGCCGAATTCATCGTTGCTGGAAGATACGCAAGCCCGCTTCGTAATTGAGGTTCGGCTTAAACTATCTGCCTATACCTTTGATAAATGCTATAACTGTTATACGTGAGCGTTGCACGTCGGAACTCACTATTTCAAACAGCCTATTATTGAGAGCTCTTAAAAAAATGTCTGAAATTGATACCCGAGCATGCCCAGAATGCGGAGCGGAGATCGTTCCAGGTAAAGTCTATTGCCGCAAATGCGGTGCCAATGTATCCCGTGCTGCCGATGAACAAGCAGCACCGGTAGTAGCAACGACTGTTGTCGAAACAACTCCGGAAGAATTGTCGCAATCGACCCAGTCCAGGCATTCCGCATCTCCCATTACATTAATCCTTGCATGCATTCTTACCGTTGCTGCTTCGTATGGCACATTTCAACTTGGTAAATCGGTGCTACTTTACGAATACTCGGATACACGAGATTTATTTGAGCAAACCGAAGAAGCACGGTCAAAATTAGCTAATAGTAAACAAAAGCGTGATGCGCTGATTACAGCCATCTTTGGCGGCGACGAAAAATTCAACAGCCTTCTCGAATCAAAATCGATCACGCCGTTCTCCATTAGTGAATATGCGAATCTAAGTGCTATCCGCACTCAATTCGGCAAGCCAATCCAAGCTCCGACAATTTAAATTGACGACTCCATGGGCGAAGATGGTCCACCAGAAGGATTTGAGGAATGGCAGGCCGGAGATGCACAGCCTCAAGCCGCACCTACTGAACGTGCCAGTCAGCTGTCTGCCATATTACGCATGGACGATTTGCCGGAGGATGTGGATCGCGCAGCTGTTGAACAA
>JAKUOW010000317.1 GCA_022451045.1 Pirellulales bacterium
CCGTATTTCGCTTGGTGCATTAGGCTTCAAGTCGTAGGTGTCTTGTTGGCCCTGCCCACCAAAACAGAAGATAACGACGCACGAAGAGGCCTGTCCAAAATTGCGAGGCCTGTCGGTTGTCGACGATGCGAATGCTGCTGGCCATGAGTTACTAGCCAAAAAACCCAGGGTGCCGGTGGTGATCCAATCGCGTCTGGATAATATTCCGCTCAATGGGCGTGCTTTCAATGGGTTGTGAATCGTTCTATCTGTATTTTCGGTAATGGATGATGTAGTAGCAAATCGAAATGGGTAATTATTTCATAACTACTTCACGATTAATGTGTTCGGAAGGTACGTCTGGATTTGCTCGATGTCTGATGCGCTAAAGCCAGTGTACTGGACTTCCAATTGTGTTAAACGCTTTAGGCTCTTAAATGTCTCGGTTGACACACTAGTGACATTCGCTCCAACAATGTTCAGATGATTCAGTCTTTTAAAATCAGCGAGCGTTGACATGCAGGCATCGGTGAGGGTAGGTCCTGCGAAGCCGGGGTTATAGAGTAATTTCAATGATCGCAAGTTGGATAGTGGTTGGAGAGCCTGAACGCCTTTATCTGTGATCCCCACGAGACTAAGGTCAAGAAACTGCAGATTTTCGAGCTTGGCAACATGTACCATTCCATTATCGCTCACTCTGTTCCCATATAGATTTAGATATTCGAGGGACTGCAGTGGACTTAACAAGATGAGAGCCTGATCGGTAATCTTTAGCTTTTCAAAAGCAGTCTTCTTGAGGTCCAGGAATTGTAGTTGCGATATTCGTGATATGTGGGACATAGAAGCATCGGATATTTGTTCGCAGATCTCTAAATCTAAAGCTCTTAGAGTTTTCGAGGAGGCTAGATGTTGCAGTGCATCGTCTGTAACATCACTACCGGCCATGTTCAAAGTGCGAAGGTGATTCAACTGGCTGACGGCTTTTAGTGCATCAGAATCCAAACCTGTGCAGAATTGCAAGTCGAGGCCATAGAGTGACTTTATTCCCGCAAGTTGGATAAACGAACGTGCGGTAACCTTTACACCTGTGAGATTCAGTACGAAGGGTGTTTCTATTTTGGTGAGTATCTCCAGGGCATTAGGGTCGAACGGTGTGGTTGCTCCACCTTTGAGCGTTACGAATGGTGTGGTGAGGGTCGACTTGATATCAGGTACATCATAGAGGTAGCTGTGATAGATAAGAGGCTTATTATCATCGTCGTCAGCATGTTGCACAGCCAAGCTTTGATGACCAATTTCGTTTTCACGAAGGGTGGTAGCCATCGTGACAGGCAAAGCGTCCGGCATATTGACACGTCTTGCAACACCACTCAATGATCCTTTGCCGACAGACAATGCATGTATGTTGCCCTGTTCGCGTAACAACAGTGTCTTATTTGCTATTACCGGATGAGACCAACTGTCACCACCGGCACCTGGAATCTGCCACTTGCCACGTACACTAAATCCTTCTGTATTTGCCTCGATCAGCGCAACTACGCCATTTTGGTATCGAAAGACAAATCTATTGTCGGCATAGATGACAGATGCTGAGCCGACGCCGGGACCTCGGCGTTTCCAGTTGATCTTTCCATTTTCAAGTTTTAAGCAGGTTGGCAATCCATTATTGCTGCCGTGTCCACCATATATATGGTTATTTAGTTCGATTACTCCACCGTGGTGATTTTGAAACGTGTTTCCATTCAAGCGGTAGATTTCGGTGGCATTAATTCCGTTTTCCTGATCCGGTTGCAATTCTAAGAGCACACTGCCGGCGTTATAGCCGTTTGCAGAGAAAACGAAATTACCTTTAGCGATCGGAGTCGGTATGTTTACTATATCTGCACAAATGTCGTTGTATCCCCAGAGAAAGCGACCATCATCTGCTGCGACCCCAACTAACCCGCGACCGATGAGTTGTACGTACTGATCGATGTTTCCAATACGAGACTTGATGATGGAAGAGAAGGAAGCACCATCACCGCCTTTATTACCAAGTTTTGGCGCCGGTGTTGACCAAACCAATTCGCCAGTCGTCTTTTCGAGTGCGACGATCATGGCATCATCACCACCGGGTGTGCAAATGAGATGTCGTCCATCTACTAACGGTGACTCACCATAGCCACGACCGGATTGAAGTTTTCCACTAAATGCCGTGTCAAAACTTACACCCCAGACTTTCTTCCCGTCTGACGCATTTAGGCATACTAAATCCCCATCGGGATCTAATGCGTACAGGTGTGCGCCATCGAGCGTTGGCGTGGACATGGCATGGCGCGTCGACTCTCCAATTTTCGTTTTCCATAGTAGTTCCCCAGTATTTTCATCTATCCCGTAGGCATAAATAACATTGGACTCATTTCCAATTGTGTGTATGAGTCCGTTGCCGACGACGAGACTCGCATATCCTGCGCCAATTTGAGTGCACTTCCATTTAATGGAAGGTCCGTTATCCGGCCATGTTTGAAGTAGGCCTGTTTCCATTGACTTGCCATCTCGATTTGGCCCTCGCCATTGTGGCCAGTCATCGGCTAACGCAACGTAGGGATTACATGAAAGAAACGAGATTGTTGCGGCAATGATGTATATCGAAATGCGTTGCATGTGATTCCAAGGCTCTCAATTCGTAGTTGCGACTAACAAGTCTTGATTAACTCTCCGTCTTTCATGACGTGTTCAAGTTTGGAATGATCTAACAGAATGAGCGTGTCTTCGAGGGGATTTCCATTGATCACTAAAATATCCGCGAGAAAGCCATTCTTAATTTGCCCAAGTTCATCGCCTAAATCCATGGCGGCACCGCCGTCTTTGGTCATGGAGATGATTGCCTCCATCGGCGTGAAGTCGCAGTATTTTATAAGATGGTCGAGATCGCGAGCATTGGTGCCATGGGGTGTCAAGCCAAATCCGTAATCACCACCGCCGAGGATGCGTATACCTCGCGCCTGCATCTCTTTGAGGCCTTTGGCAGCGGCCGCCAATTCATCACGGAATCCGAATTCGAGTACCTGTTCCTCAGTGAAATACTCGTCTGCTTCATAACTGGCTATGGCGGTGAAGCCAATGTTGGGGCTAACAAACACCCAGTCTTTTGCTGCTTCGAGCATGTCGAGGGCTTCTTCATCACAGTAATTGGCATGATAGATCACCTTTACTCCGTGTTTTACACAGAGTTTAACCGCATCTGCGCTTCTGCAATGTGCACTCATTCTTTTTCCGTGTGCATGCACGACTTCGGCAGCGGCGGCAACCTCTGGTTCTGACATTACCGTCGCATCTGAGGGGGCGTGTGGCATAAATGTGTCACCGGAAACAACCAGTTTAATAATATCGACACCTTCGCGAATTAGCTCCCTAGTGGTTTGTCGAAATGCATCAGGTCCATCAATCACAATGGCCATCGACGAGACGTGCGGTGCATGAAGGGTGCGCATG
>JAKUOW010000318.1 GCA_022451045.1 Pirellulales bacterium
CTCAAGGATAACAGTGGATGTCTTTCCGGCGGGGAAAAACCGCCAAAGTACAATTTGTCGGATTCGCAAAAGCGAGATTTGTCAGCGGCATTGGCATTTATCAAGTCTGGTGACAAACTCCAACGTGACGCGAAGAGCCAGATCGCAACGACGATGACGCGATTTAATTGTTATGCGTGCCACCAACGCGACGGTGTTGGTGGACCAGAGAAGCAACGAAACTCATTTTTCGATACGAATCAGAAAGAGATGGGTGATGAAGCGAGAATTCCTCCGCACCTGACTGGAGTCGGTGACAAGCTGCAAGGCGAATGGATGAAGCACGTACTGGAAAATGGCGCCAAGGATCGACCGTATATGTTTACGAAGATGCCCCGTTTCTCCAGTACAAATGTCGGAGATATCCACGAATTATTTGCTCAAGTGGATGAACAGAAGAAGCAGCCTGAATTAGAAAACTTATTCAGCGAAAAGAAAATGAAAGTCGCTGGACGTCGCTTGGTTGGCTCACGAGGTTATTCCTGTGTGAAATGCCACACGTTCGGGCCACACAAAGCAACGGGTGTTCAGGCCATAGCACTGGATACGATGACAAAACGGCTCAAGCACGACTGGTTCAGCCGCTACATTGTAGATCCGCCGGCACTCAGGCCGGGAACACGTATGCCATCGGCTTGGCCCAATGGTCAGGTTTTGCTGCCAGCTGTGCTCGACGGATCTGTACAGCAACAGGTCGAGTCAATCTGGTTGTACTTGACCGATGGTGATAAAGCACAGATTCCTCAGGGACTGGGCGGTAATAGCATGGAGTTGTACGTGTTTGATGAAGCGGTAATCTATCGAAACTTTATTCAAGGTGCGGGTTCCAGAGCGATTGGTGTCGGATACCCGGAAAAGGCCAATGTCGCATTTGATGCAAATCAAATGTCGTTGCCGCTGCTTTGGCACGGAGCATTTATCGATGCCGGAAAACACTGGACTGGCCGTGGTCAGGGTTATCAGGTCCCGCTTGGTGATAATTTGCTGACGTTACCAAATCAGCCTGCCTTTGCAATTCTAGATTCCCAGGAAACCGTATGGCCTACTGGAAAGCCAAAGGAAAATGGATATCGCTTTGGAGGCTATGCACTTGAGGGTGATAAAAGAAAGCCAACGTTCCTTTACAGTTACAACGGGGTGGATATTCACGATCGTCCGAATCCAGAAGATGACGGTGAGTTTCCAGCAGTAAATAGGGAATTCAAGTTGACGAGTGATTCCGAACCGGAACATTTCTACCTGAGGGCTCATGTTGCTAAAGATGTAGTTCAGCGCGATGACGGCGCTGTGGTTGTCGGTGATGAATTGGTAATCAAGGTCAGCGGCGACGTTGGCGAGCCAATACTCAGAAAAGCTGGTGACCAAACCGAGGTGCTGCTGCCGGTGAAGTGGAAGCGTGCTGGTGGCAAGTTTGTCGCAGAGATTATCCAACGGTACGAATGGTAGTGCCGGTGTTTTTTGTAAGAGATTAATTGGTCTACAGAGCGGTGAGAGTTAAATCATGAAACGGATGTTAATAAGTGCCATTTTGCTTGGGCTGGTTGTGAATCCTGTCTTGGCGCAGGATGACGCGCTGCCAACAGAAGCCGACTACTATCCAATGATGGCGCTGCCCATTCCTGATGGCGTAGTTTTGGAAGCCAGTGCAATTGAGATGATGCCCTCCGGCAAACTGGCGGTGGCCTCACGGCGCGGTGATATCTACTTAGTGGATAAACCGTTGGCCGAAACAGCTGAAGAAATGGAGTTTGGACTTTTTGCCGGAGGTTTGCACGAAGTGCTTGGCTTGGCATATCGTGATGGTGCTTTGTATGCCACTCAGCGAGGTGAAGTTACCAAAATCGTAGACACGGACAAGGATGATATTGGTGATATCTTCTATTCGGTATCAGACGGCTGGGAAATTGATGGTGATTATCACGAATACGCTTTTGGTTCCAAGTTTGACAAGGATGGCAATATCTGGGTCGTCCTGTGCTTAACCGGTTCATTCAATAGCAACAGCCTGTATCGCGGCTGGTGTCTGAGAATCACACCAGAGGGAGAAGTGATTCCGACATGTAGCGGTATTCGAAGTCCCGGCGGAATCGGGATGAATGCCGTTGGGGATGTGTTCTATACCGATAATCAGGGGCCATGGAATGGCACGTGCTCGCTGAAGTGGCTAAGGCCCGGTAGTTTTCAGGGACATCCAGGTGGTAACCGCTGGTACGAAAACACCGACGCAATCGGGCCACGCCCACAGGATCCTCAGAGTGGTAGCCGCATCATGGCGGAAGCAGATAAGATTCCAGAGTACGAGCCACCGGCAATCCTCTTCCCCTATAAGAAAATGGGACAAAGTGCTAGTGGCGTTGTTACGGACACGACCAAAGGGAAATTTGGTCCGTTTGCCGGCCAAATGTTTGTCGGCGATCAAACTTTTAGCACCATGATGAGAGTGGCTCTAGAAAAAGTGGACGGTCACTACCAGGGCGCCTGTTTCCCATTCCGTAGTGGTTTCGGAAGTGGCAGTCTCTCAGCTCATATAGATCCCAGTGGTGCTATGTTTGTTGGTGGTACAAATCGTGGTTGGGGATCACGCGGTAACAAGCCGTATGCACTAGATCGAATTGTTTGGAGTGGCAAGTTGCCATTTGAAGTGCATACGATGTCAGCCAGAAAAGATGGATTTGAGTTGAAGTTTACTCAACCTGTGGATGAAACCACTGTAACAAATATCGAGTCATACAAGATGTCAACCTATACCTATATCTTCCAGTCGAGCTACGGCAGCCCGGAAGTGGATCACACCGAGCCCACGATTACCAGAGCAGTTGTAAGTGATGACGGCATGGCGGTCCGATTATTTGTAGACGGGCTGCAGCGGGGACATGTCCATGAGCTTCACATGGATGGTATACGAAATTCTGATGGCCTGCCCCTGCTCCACGCGCAGGCGTACTACACGCTTAACTACATTCCCAAGTAACGAACAGCCAAATAGCACTAAGCACGCAACACTCGAGTTTATTCGCCGTAGCGGATCGAGCGCCGGCATTGTAAGTGCCATGCTGGTAGTGGTGGTTGACCGTAAATGAAACCGACTTATATTAATCCCTGTACACCCTGGCCCGTGGTGTAATTGGTAGCACGATAGATTCTGGTTCTATTGGTCGGGGTTCAAGTCCCTGCGGGCTAGCTTTAGTTTGCGATTACCAGCAGTCCATCTCAGGTTTGCGGATTCTCACAACGGACTCAACGGCCACGTGTCAGACGACCGTCACGAAGCGGCTCATCCTTTCCAATTGTGGTCTCGCGGTCTTGCACGGACACTTTTGCCTAATCAGACTGGTGTTTTACTGGTTTTCCTGTTTCCCCCATTTTGCCTATTTGTATATAGTGTGTGTTTTCCAATGAACCGTGTTTTT
>JAKUOW010000319.1 GCA_022451045.1 Pirellulales bacterium
ACTTATCTTGCCATTTGCAATTCCTGGGTACCCTAATCCTGACGTGGCAAACTATGGACTTTTGCTCTCAAAACTGCTTTGTATGGTGGTGGGAACAGGAATTATTAGCCTGTTCTACTGGATTCGCTTTATAAGAGTACCGAACCTTAGAGAGCTTTATTTAGCAATTGTTGGGATGCTAACTTCGGGTGCAGGCGTTTTCTATTTGCTCTTAGTAGGCGCGGCGAGCCCCGTTTAATGACAGCGTTAACATTTCGAACAAGGCATCTGCAGTGATAACAGGCAACCAATGGACGACCATAAATATTCCGCAAGGAATGCGTGTGAGTAAGGCACTGACTTTGCTCACTCTCTTTGCATTATTGTCGTTTCGCATGGACGCGGCTGAGGAAGGAAAGCACCTGTTTTTGCTATCCGGTCAATCCAATATGAAGCGGTTCCAGCATAAGCAGTTCTTCATACCTGCAGTGCACGCTGAGTATGGCGCCGGGAACGTTATCGTTATCAAAAATGCCGAAGGTGGTCAGCCCATCTCCATGTGGCGTAAAGGATGGATGTCGTCCAACGGCGAGATGCCCAAGGATACCGGTCGGTTGTATGATGCACTGATTGACCGAATCAAGGAAAATACCGATGGCGTTGTAATTAAAAGTGTGACTTTGATATGGATGCAGGGTGAAGCGGACGCCAAAGCTGGCCATGTCGATGTATATGCAAGGAGCTTCCGGGGGATTCTGAAACAGTTGGAAAAGGATCTCAGCCGAAACGATATCAACGTTATCATCGGACGGCTGAGCGATTTCGGAATCAAGAGACGTCCGAATAATGCGTGGAAAGAATTACGCCACGTGCAAATGTTGCTGGCGGATGAGAACCCGCGTGCTGTGTGGATCGACACGGATGACCTGAACTGTGAACAGGACGAGCTTCATTATGTGAAGCCGGATGGATACCGTACGCTTGGCGAGCGCTATGTGGAAGCCGCAGGAAAGCTGATCGAGAAAAACCGCAAGTAAGCTGATGCCTTGCCACATCCTAGATGGTTGTCCGGCGTAGAGCCCGCCTGAAGGTCGCGTTAGTTCCGACGCGTTCTATCTAATGGATTGCTCTGGTGAGCAAGAGGGTCTGGATGCTATACCGCGCGCAAATGTTGATTCTGTAGATGCGGTATAATTTGTGATTCAATCAGCCGAGGAACTCTGGCGTCAAAGGATTTTCTATGCGAGTAGTCTGCACTCTTTTCTTTACATGCTTTGCTGGGCTACTCGTAAACCCTGTATCTGCCGTAGAACCCAATAATATGGAGTTACTATCGTTACAGAATTGGGTGCGGGGTCATTTCAATGGTGAGGTGATTGCTCCCTTACACAATGGTTACCTTGAAGTAAATCTGGAACATGGGTCACTGTTGAAAAATATGGCCACAACCAAGGTGTATCACAAACAGTTAGGAGCTTTGCCGCTAAAGATCCACCGTAAAACATACGCACACGGGTTGTACATGCCTTCTCCTGGGACGATTCGAGTCTTATTGCCTTCGCCGGCGCGTCGATTTACAGCCGTGTTTGGCATTGATAGTAATCGTGTAAACAGTTTCTATTCAAATGCCGGACGCGGAGCGGTTGTTGGTTCCGTTGTGGCGGGTGAGAAGGAGCTATATCAATCACCAGTCATGAGTGAAGGAATAAACGGCCAGAATGTCGCCGTGCCACTCGGCGACGCAAACTCCTTTGACTTGATTGTTCGTGGAAATGACGAAGGAATCATTGAACGCGTTGACTTTAATCAGGCAGATTGGGCTGACGCACAAGTTGAATTGACCGACGGTAGGACGATTCGCATTGGGGAGTTGCCAACAGCTCCGCTAGCCCGGGCTCCGTCTACTGATTTGCCATTTTCGTTCGACTATAACGGCCAGGCCTCTTCCGAGTTTATTCATCAGTGGGAGAAAAGCTGGTCGGATGATGTGGTTGGGCCCGAGATTACCAAGAAAGTTCTAACCCTCACAGATCCTCAATCGGGATTAGTGGTGAAGTGTGATGTGACAGTTTACGAGAAGTTGCCAGTAGTGGAATGGGTGTTAACACTGCGAAATGACGGAACAAATCAGACTCACCTAATCGAAAATGTACTGCCGTTGGATTGTGGATTCGAACGAGATAATGAAGATGAATTTGTTTTACACCATAGCAATGGAAGCCCGCACTCGCTCGTGAGAATGTCAGATGAGACAGATTATGCACCGAGGGAAACGGTTCTACCGCCGCAATCTCATAAGAAACTAAATTCGCTAATTGGGTTGCCGGCCAGCAATGATCTACCGTTCTTTAATCTTGAATGGAATAACCGTGGCGCCGTATTTGCAATCGGGTGGCCGGGGCAGTGGCAGGCAGACTTTGTGCGAGACGAGCATCGTGGAATAACTCTAAAAGCTGGTCAACAGGATGTTTCGTTTGTTTTAGAACCAGGTGAAAAGGTGCGTACGCCGAGAATCGCAATGTTGTTGTGGAAAGGTGGCGATTGGCTGCGTGCTCAAAATCTTTGGCGATCGTGGATGGTCTCACATAATCTGCCGCGGACTGCTGATGGTGTCCTGCCGCCATTTCAACACAATGCTTCAAGTTCAGCGCACTACATAGAGAGTTCAGGTGCTACAGAAGAAAATCAGAAAATGTTCGTGGATCGTTATCTGGATCATGGCATCACACCCGATTATTGGTGGATCGATGCTGGATGGTATGACTACACCGACTATTGGCTCAATGTTGGATCGTGGAATCCTAATAAAAACCGATTTCCAAATGGTCTAAAACCAATTTCAGACTATTTGCATCAACGGGACATGAAATTCATTCTCTGGTTTACACCTGAATTGGTGACACGAGGCACCGAGTTGGACCTGGCTCAGAAACCGTGGTTGCTCAAGGGTGGCGCGGAATGGTGGATGGGGCATGCACTCATTCAGGGAGAATATCCAGCGCACGTGAATGATTCTGGCCTAACACTAATGGAAGACGTGGCCGCCTTTGGTACTGGGAATCCCGACGCCACGGCGACGACCAAGAAATCATTAGCTGATGGTAAATGGCACTTGGTTACGGCTACAAGAGTTATCAATCTTGATACTGAAAAAAGTGAACTACGCGTTTTTATTGACGGCGAACTAAACGCGTTTGCCGTTTCGAATAACCTCGATCTGATGAATAAAAATGATTCCTTTGGAGTGGGTCGACAGTATCAGACACGCGGAATCGTTGGGGAGATTGATGATGTTCGTGTCTACGATGTTGCATTAGACCCTTCTCAGGTGCGGAGCTTGTTTAAGCAGCAACTGGAGATCAAACCCCTGCACCATTATCCGTTTAACAAGAGTATTAAAGATGTTGTGGGCGGTATTGACGGCGAAATGATTGGTTCGGGTGATTTCCGATTTGTCCCG
>JAKUOW010000032.1 GCA_022451045.1 Pirellulales bacterium
GGGTTTCTCTTGTTTTTCAGCCTATTCGAGACTTCAAAATGCCAAGGGAACGCAGAGTCTTCTTTATCATCTTAAACGGCTTTATCTAAATCGAATTGAACTAGTAGGTAATGCAACGGATGTTGCAATAGGTGAGCAGCGTTATGTTTATCTTCTCCAGATTAACATCTAGAGATGGCGTTTCAAAAAGGAAAAGTGAGTAGAAAATGAACAAGAATAGTCAGTCAACTGAAGACTAATCTTCCTCACCGATCTCGCTGAGACGCTGCTCCCAGTCCCGTCCGGTTTGTCGACGGGCTTTGTATTGCTTCTGCGCCCAACTTTGCAAGAACATCAATAGAAATGCAAGAAACAGAATCGCGAAGCTGTATATGAAGATCATATCGCTATCCTGTTAATGTGAAACGGCATCCCCTGCTCCGCTGGGGATATGGATGTCTTCAACCATTTGCTGTACATGCTCTGGGGCATCTGGTGTAAATGCGTTTACGATAAATGCCACTGCAAAATTGATCAGCATACCAATCGTGCCGATTCCAGCAGGGGAAATCCCAAACAGGTAGTTTTCCTTGGGGCCATCAAGGAACTGGAAGTAAATAATGTAGCCAAGTGTGAATCCGATTCCACAGAGCATCCCAGAAATTGCGCCTGCACGCCCCATTCGCTTAGAGAAGATACCAATCAACAAGGTCGGAAAGAAAGACGACGCGGCTAATCCGAATGCAAATGCGACCGTCTCGGCGATGAAATCTGATGGTGGATTGATACCAAAATATGTTGCCACAGCCAGTGATATGCCGGCGGCAAGCCGTGCATAGAGCACTTCTTGCTTATCCGATATGTCGGGATTAACGATATTCTTCATCAGGTCGTGTGATATCGACGTCGACAGCACCAATAATAAACCAGCTGCAGTAGATAAAGCTGCTGCAATACATCCGGCCATCAGCAAGGCAATGACCCATTTGGGCGCACCTGCCATGTGTGGATTGGCCATCACCATGATGTCCTTTTGCACCGTTAGTTCATTGGGTGTATCCGAATTGGGTCCACGATACTGAATCAGGCCATCGCCATTTTTGTCATCGAATACCATTTGTTCGGTGTGCTCAAATTGCGAAAGCCATTTCGCTTCATCGCTTGCTGTGGCGTATTCTAATCCATCCAGCTCAGTAATCAGATTTACACGTGCGAATGCACCAATGGTCGGAGCGGTTAAATAAATCACTGCAATAAACCCGAGGGTCCAGCAAGCGGATGTGCGGACAGCACGGACGCTTTTGACCGTAAAGAACCGAACGATCACATGTGGTAAACCAGCCGTGCCGCACATTAGTGCAGCCGTAATACAAAACATGTCGATTAGTGGAAGTGAACCGCTTGTATAGTGTGCGAAACCAAGTTGATCGTTGATCTCATTGAGTTTTTCAAGGAACGGTATCGCTGTGTCCCCGGTTGTAATGTCACCGATAAATCCGAGTTGCGGGATAAAGTTATTTGTCAGCGCAATCGAAATGAATACAGCAGGAATGGTATATGCGAAAGCCATCACGCAGTACTGAGCAACTTGCGTATATGTAATTCCTTTCATGCCACCGAGCCCGGCATAAAAGAACACGATCGCGGCTCCGATCAGTACACCCCAAGTGGTACTAATATCGAAAAGTTGGGAGAAGACAACTCCCACACCGCGCATTTGGCCCATGATATAAGTCATGCATATAAAAATGGCACATACGACAGCAACACCACGGGCAAGATTCGAATAAAAACGGTCACCAACAAAGTCCGGTACAGTCGCTTTCCCAAACTTGCGCAAATACGGCACCATCAAGATCGTCAGCAGGACGAATCCGCCTGTCCATCCCATCAGGAAACGTGATCCGTCATATCCACTAATCGCAAGCCCACCAGCCATGGAAATGAACGTCGCTGCAGACATCCAGTCTGCGGCAGTTGCCATGCCATTCGCGATCGGTGATACCTCACCTCCGGCGACATAGAATTCCTGGGTTGATCCCGCTCGTGAGCGGATAGCAATGGCGATGTAGACCGCAAAAGAGATGCCAATAAAAATAAAATTGAGTGTGCTTTGTTCCATGTCTTAGTTCCCTGCTGATTACTCCGAGTAACCATGCTTGTCGTCGAGTCGCTGCATGAGCACCTTGTAGACGATTAGCAGTAGCACGAAACAAATGATGGAGCCTTGCTGTGCCATCCAAAACCCAAACTTAGCATTACCAATCATCGGCATGTTGGTATCCATCCAGCCTCTAAAGAGCACAGCACAGCCGAGACTGACCATGAACCATACAGCCAGTAATACAAGAGTGATCTTCAAGCATGCCTTGCGATGCTCGCGTGCGGAATTGTTTTCCATGTGGCTGTATAGTTCTCAGTGAGAGATTGATTTGTGAATCACGCTGAAACGAGAAGCGTTTAGTTTAGCTGGTAGGACTTCGTTTGTCATAAGCCAGTTTAGTATCGCAACACCCTATGAGCCGATCGCTTTCTTAACAGCAGCAACTGTTTTGCGTGCCCTAAAATTGATCACCTTTCGTCCCCATTTAATGGTTTCCTTGATGGGTTCAAGCTCAACACCGTTAATGGAAGCTTTGCCCGCTTCAATGCGTTGATCGGTGCGCACAGAATGGCGATCAACCGCCATCATCGTCGCTGTCATACCAAAATCATCATGCCACCCTTCCGGAGTCTGTTCGATTCCGTTCTTTTCCAGAAAGGCATCGACTGCAGGAAAATCATAATACTCAGCTATGTAATGAACTTTAGTTGCTCCCCCGTCCCATGCAGCATTTAGTTTCGCCGCGACATCCTTAAGTCCTTCCTGATTGCCACCACTATCGCCGATAAGCACGATATTCTTGAATCCATGTTGCTTTAGTGAAGAGCAAACGTCGGTGACCAATGCCCGGTACGTCTCTTCTGTAACGCTAATGGTGCCAGGGTAATGCATGTGTAGACTTGGCGGATCGATATCGCCTTCAGGTACAAACCCGATGATTGGTGCAACGAGCGCATTTCCCAGTTGGTTGGCAATAGCTCGAGTTGTGCCTTTTAGCACGACATTGTGTTTACCAGTGACCAGATACGGTCCGTTTTGTTCAACACCACCGGTAGCGACGATGACTGTATCTTTTCCACTCTTCATTGCATCGCGTACTTCAATCCAGGTCATATCTTCGATGAAGACTGTATCAAGAACAGGAATAGGATTCTCCATGTTCGGGTCTGGCTTTACCGGATCTGGTATCGCTGCTGCGAATCCAAGTGCTGCACCCGCGGCAATTATTGCAAATATCGGCTTCATTATCTTTGTCCTGTTATTGAGGGTAGTGATGATTCGAATGTAAGCGTTGACTCAGTGAATAGTTAGTCGAATTTTGGCAGTTACTACCACGCAGTCCAGCCACCGTCGACCAGTAGGTTTTGACCGGTGATGTAACTACCTGCGTCGCTGGCCAACAAAATCAAAGCGCCTTTTAACTCGTGTGGTAATCCCATGCGTTTCATAGGGTTCTTGGTGCAAAGTCGCTCTACCATTTCTTGTGGGGCGTTGTCATTGGGAAACGGCCCAGGACTTAAGCAATTCACACGGATGTTATCACCAGCCCAGTACGCGCTAAGATGACGAGTCATGTGAACAATTCCACCCTTGAGAGCGTGATAGGACACGGGACTTGCGTTGCATACGCCTTCGTAGGCATCTGGATACGAAGCAACGACGCCATACATTGATCCGATATTGATAATGCTGCCGCTGGCTTCACGCTCAACAATGTGATTTCTAAATTCACGGGCCAGCAAAAAGTAGCCGGTGGCATTGGCAAGTTGATCTGTAAACTGCTCACCGGATACTGTTGTTAAGTCATCCCCAGCGCCACCGGTTCCATTGTTGATCAGGATGTCAACGCTACCGGCCAGTTCAACGGCGCTGCTAAATGCTGACTTGATTGACTCTTCACTCTTTTGATCCAGCGTGAGTGCAATGTGACCTTCACCAGGGAGTGCTGCAATCGCCTCTTCAGCTCTTGCTTGGGTTCGGCTTGTCAGGATTACGCGTGCGCCACATTCGGCGAGCGCATTGGAAAACGCCGTTCCCAAATACCCTGCTCCACCGGTAATCAGTGCAGTTTTGCCAGTTAAATCGAATAATTGCTGTGTTGTTGGAGGCATTTAGGAATCACTACTCGTTTGATACTTATATCAGTTAATTGTTTGCCAGGTATGTGTGTCAGATGATTCAAGCATTGCCAGATTTACCTTGAGCGTCTGAATGGCTGCTTCCAGCGTACACGATGGCAGGTCGCCTTGCTCTCTTGCATCAAGAAACATGTTGGCTTGTTTTACGAATAAGTCGTCACGTTCAAGATCATACTGTGCACCTTCGCGCCATTGAGTTTCCGGCGTGTCATGCCATACCCAACGCCCCTCATGCATCAGACATTTAATCGTGCCTTTTTCGCAGTTAATTATGAAGGTGGACTCGTTGGGTGATTGGAACTGGTTTGAAACGAGTGATCCCATGATCTCACCATGTCGCGTAATGACGTGAACAGTGTCTTCCACCGTTACACCTTCAAGAGCCAGATGATCTGCATCGCATGTAAGTTTGGTAATAGGACCTACAAGCAATTCGGCTGTGTTCATTGAATGAGTGATTGCATCCTGAATACAACCGCCACCGGTAGCTCTGTCCGTATAGTAGATCTCGCGATAGGCCGGACGGTAATACGGAAAGTGCTGGCCAGAGACGTAATTGATCTGTAAGGGCTTACCAAATCTGCCACTGTCCAATTCTCGTTTTACATCCCGTATAACCGGATGTTGATGTGTCACGTAGGCGACACCGCAGCAAACTCCTGCCGTTGAAATGGAAGATTTTAAGATATCGATGTCATTCAGCGATGTGCTGAGGGGCTTTTCAATCAGAATATCAACACCGTGATTGGCCAGTGTAATCGCCATTTCTATGTGAAGATGCGCCGGTGCACAAATTACGGCCAGATCTGGTGGTGATGCGATTGCGTCGTCAAGTGAATTCCAGACAGTCGTAATACCGTACTGCGCCGCTATGTCCTGAGCCAGATCGTTGTTGACCTCACAGATCTCTGCAGTCACACGCCCGGTGTTCAGAAAACACCGCAAGTGACGATGCCCAATCGAGCCGACGCCGAGAATTAGCACACGTGGAAGTGACACGCAGATTATTCTCCAAATGCGGCAGCTAGTTCATCGCCACAACGGCTGAGGCCCTGCATCATGAAACCAAAGTCTCCACCGTATGCGATAAGTTGTGCACCCTGATCCCGCAGACGCACTACTGCATCTGCATCTGGTGCAGGCATACCCCACGCGATATTGTGCTTGGCACATGCGCTAGCAACCGTTGCAATACCCTCTTCCAACGTCAGATCCGTATCGGTTCGCCGAATACGGAGCCCTAGATCCCCGGGGCCAACGAAGATGCCATCGAGGCCTTCAATACTCGCAATCTCCTCAGCATTTGCAACTCCCTCGGGTGTTTCGATTTGTATGACCAGAAATGTCTCACTGTTTATGTGATCCACATATGTGTCTGCATCATGAAGGTGAAAATCGCTGTCTATGCCGGCATTGTCGATGCCTCGATTTCCGATTGGTGGGAACTTCGTGGACTGAACCAAGTCATATGCTGCTTCGGGAGTTGAAACATGTGGAATCATCAATCCGGTTGCGCCGTCTTCAAGATACCGGTAAAGCTCCGTTTTCTCAGTTGTTTTCGGCCGTAGCATGCAATCAATATCAGCCAAATGAAAGTTGGTAAGTAATGATTGCACTTCGCGTTCGCTCATCGTGCGGTGTTCGTTATCTGTCCAGATGCAGTCATAACCAAAGTGGGAGGCATGATGAATATATGCCGGTACAAAGTGCCCCAGGCAGCACATCTTTACAGGTTTGCCGGCTCTGATTTTGGCGAGTGTCTTACTAGTTCTCACTACAGTTAATTCCTTTTAAAGTGCGTCAGTTATTAGCTGACAAGTCGTCTGAAAATGTCTACTCGTGGTTGGCATTCAATTTTCTCCGCGATGCTATTGGTGGCGAGCCCGGAGGAAATTACCTTGAACGCCTCATTCATCGCCTCCAGTGTCTGATTGCATTCACTGTCACCATGCGACTCATTCAAATAGAACGAAGTGGCCATGTGTACATTACGCCTGGCCATTTCCTGAGAAAAAAGAGTGGTTAGCTGTTTTGCTGTTTCTGGATTATCAACGTTAAAGCTGAAATGTGGGTGCCAGTCGACACCGGCTGCTTCGGCGGGTAAGCCATGTTCATCAATCAGTTTTTGGGTTTGTTCTTTCATGAAACGGCCGGTCGTTTGCACCGTCTGCGGCACATCGCGATTTTTAACTTCAGTAAGCGATGTAATTGCTGCCTGGATTCCGAGAGTATCACTCCAATACGTACTGGAGATGAACATCTGAGATGCAGGTTCCATGGCAGCTCGTGTGCCAACTACTGCTCCCATTGGATATCCATTTGAAATGGACTTTGCGAATACAGCGATATCAGGCGTTACACCGACAAGTGGTTGTGTACCGCCGGCGGTTGGCCGAAAGCCAGTGGAAACCTCATCAAAAATCAGCAAGACGCCGTGCTTGTCGGCGATCTTTCGCACTGATTCCAAATAACCGGGTTCCGGCATTGTGCTGCGCAGAGGTTCCATCATGATCGCAGCAACTTCGCCAGCGTGCTTTTCCAATGTCGCGTCGAGTGCCTGGACATCACCGTATGGAAACGGTATAGCAGTTCCAGCAAGAGATTTTGGAACACCGATAGGCTCGATCCCCGGAAATAAATGAGAATCAAGCTCTTCGTCATCGATTAGATTTGCTGCCATGTACCAGTCATGCCAGCCGTGATACCCGCAAAATAGAATCTTGTCTTTGCCAGTTGTTCCGCGGGCTATTCGTACGGCTACGGCACACGCATCCCCTCCGCCTTTTGCAAACCGTACCATTTCAGCACATGGAATTCTCTCAATTAGTATTTCAGCTAACTCAAGCTCGCTTGGATGACTTATCGAATACATCGTGCCGGTATCAATTTTTGCTTTGACAGCAGCATCCACAACCGGATCACAGTATCCAAGGATGACAGCACCAATGCCGCTGACCCAATCTACAAACTCATTGCCATCCACATCTGTGAATCTTGCACCTTTGGCTGAAACGGCGTATGCCGGTGAGAATCCATACGCATATAACGTAGGTCGACGGCTAATCAACTGTGTGGCACCTGGAATCAGCTGACCAGCTTGATGGTATAACTCCATCGACTTGGCAACGCCTATATATACGTCGGATTCTTGAGTGCTCATGCGACCTCCTCATCTGTTTCATCGGACTCAACTTCTTCTTCCGAAATATCTTGATTTTCGTTTGGGTCGATTGGTCGTTTCCATTCTGGAAGGAGATAAGAAAGTGAGATGCCAACAGCTAAATTGGCCAGAAGCGCAAATAGTCCAATCCATTGGAAGCTGATCGGATCAGTACAAGCTTCATATGGTACTCCGGTCAGATCATCGATTTTCGTTTCCAGCACCGAATTAAATGTCGCTGGATCGAAGCCGTGATTCACATAGAGGTAGTAAACGATCTGTCCACAGAATGCGACAACAAGTGCCACGATTGTTCCCACGATAGTGCCAACCCAAACAGCGATTGGATGTACGCGTTTGGCAAATACGGCATAGTAAAACAGCGCAAAGATCGGTGTCGTGAGCAGGTTTACGGATTTCTGAGTTACCGCCATGATGTTGCCTTCTATGAAGCCAGTCAAAATGCTGCCAAAGACAACGGTAACACCAATCGCCACCGCCAAACATCGAGCTGTTATCAAGTACTGGCGTTCTGAGAGCGCGGACTTCCGTTTACGTTCCACGAAGTCACACATAACGACTGCAGTGATCGAATTCACTCCCGAATCCAAACTCGACATTGCGGCAGCAAACATTGCCGCGATAACCAGTCCAGCCAGCCCCATGGGCAATTCATGTGAAATGAAACGTGGAAACCACTGGTCGGCACCAATGAGGTTTCGGCGCGTTTGCTTAAGGGTTTTTTCATTCCAGCCCAATGCACTTTTAAGTTCACCGTCGTTTGGGAACTTGTCGTGTTCAGATTGAAAGGTTTTATTGAATGACTCATAAGCTGTAATGTTGGACTTTTGAACAGATGGCAGATTTTCACGTTCGGCTTTGAAATGAGCCATTAATGCGACGCCTACAACAGCAAGGGTTGTGCCTACAAATACCGCAAAGCCTAATTGAGTGAGTAAAGCGGTACGCGCCGATTTGGTATCCTTAGTTGCCATGAATCGCTGAACAGTAGTCTGATCTCCACCAAGCGTCGCCACGTACCAAATAAAGGTCATGATGATGGAACCGACCCAGGTTACACGTGTGTCCAACCCATCTGGGAATACAGGTTGTGCTTTCCATTCCTTGGGCCATTCGGTGGGCATCCAGGAAAATCCCCCGAAGTTGATAGTGACTACGACCAGAACAGTGATTGCACCTCCGTACAACAAGATCGTCTGAGCAAGATCGGTAATGACAACCGCCTGTAATCCACCAAGAGATGTGTAGATAATCGCAACCAATCCAATGACTGCCACAATGTACGGACTCCAAAACGGATCCACCTCCAGCATTGTTACCATCGCATCACCGGCAAACTTCAGCAGTACGCTCATCCACAGTAGTCGTAATCCAAGGAACAAACAGGCACCCAGAATTCTGAATGATGCACCGAGTCGATATTCCAGTAACTCATACGCACTGGTTACGCGGTATTTCATGTACACCGGTAGCATGAGAAATCCCACGACGAGAAATGTCAGAGGGTGGGCAATCATTCCAACGAAGTAGACAGGCCCTTTTCCAGCAGCTTCACCGGGCATGCCTAAATACGAAATCGTGCTTAGCAATGTTGCAAAGAGTGACACACCGATAAGCAGCGGATTCATATTTCCGCCGCCTGTAAAGTACTCGTCTCGAGTCTTTTGTCGTTTGGCATAATACGCACCAAGACCGATCGTGCCAGCGACATACAATGCGATCATGAACCAGTCGAGCGCGACGATACCTCCCTGGCTAACCGATTCGGTAGCTTCCGGCGATTCAGCGTTCGATTCCGGTGCTCCTTCGGCAATTTCTGAGAATAATAGAAACGCCGCTGTCAGGCACAACAACATTCTCCGTCGCGATAAGAAATCGATCATGAAGCAGTTTTTCAGAAATGGATTGTTGTAGTTACCTGAGTATTGTCGGTATTTGTCCCGTCAGTCTAACAAATCTGTATCACCACGTGACATTAAACAATTCAGTAGCATTCTTCCAGAAGATTGCATCAATCTCAGGCTGGCCGAATTCTGCTATTTCTGCCGCATGTTTCATGCACAACAGTTGTTCATACACAGAAAGGATTGGACGAGCATCACAGTGTGGAAATCTCATCCCTGCCTCGGCGGCGTCTAGATATTGCCAGGCTCGCCCAAGCGCTACATATTTGCCCCGGAAGTATGTGGCATCGACTCCGTCACTCCCATAAAGGATGCGATCAAGAGATTCTTGCTGAAACAATGTCAGAATCGGTCTTAGATCGTCCACAGCAGATAGGTCGTAATAAATGTTGGGCATGTCACGTAGCTGGGAAACAGCCTGGCGAATTGGCCAGTAGGTAAAGCTCCGTGCGCAGTGAGCTAGAATCCATTTCACATTTGGATAGCGAGAAGTTGTGTATTCTCGTAAATCAGCCAAGTTTGTTGGGTCCGCACAGGCCAGTTCTTTTGAGAGATGCATGGTGACCCATAAACCGTAATGGTCTGCAACTTCGAGTTGTTCGTGCGTGAGGAACTGTTCGATGGAGCACTCTTTTGCATCGCCGTTTAAAGCAAAGATGCGATATGGCTTGAGCCCGACCACTCCGGCTTGTTCCACATCTCTACTGATCTCATCCGGTGTGCATGCCGGCGTAACCAACCTGTTGAGACGGCTGTTAGCATCTTGTTGAATCTCGCTAATCAGCCAAGCGTTGTGGGCAGCGACATCAATTCCAATTAACGGTGAACCAAGTGCGAGAAAGTGAGTGCGACGTCCAGGGTAAAGTGTTTCTGCCCATTGTTGGATGTCGGCAAGACCTTGATCTGACCAGGCTGCATTTCCCGGAGGATAATGTGCGCTATTAAATAGGTGGATGTGAGCATCAAAAACACGATCCGGTACAAAGTCGGACAGTTCTTCGTCCCATATCACCTGATCGTGTTCGTTGTATTGGCTGACATCCATTTCAATGAATTCCTACTTATAGATGGATTGATCCACATCGAGCCCTAGGCTCTCATGTTGTGCCTGAACAGAGTCCACATACCTTGAAAAGGCATCGTCGTCCCGTTGAGCACTCGCACCTTCTATGACTAGTGCGAATCCTCGACGAGTGCGGTCAGAAGGGTTCGGATCTGCTCGATGAATTGTGTTGCCGTGGTGAATGACGCAGTCGCCCGGTTCCAAGTGAACAGGTGTTTCCATTGCCATTTCTTTGTCACCGAAATCAACGATTCCCTGAGAGAACCCAACAATGGATGTCGCCCCGTGATCGCGTATGCCATGCTTATGAGATCCAGGCACATAGTGCAGACAACCGTTTGTGGTATCCACAACATCTAATGCAATCCACACGGTCACCACGCTCGGTGGTGATAAGCAAAAGTAGAAGTTGTCTTGATGTGGTGGCGTCGGATGGGTGGAGCCTGATGGCTTGCAGAACCATTCAACTCCTCGGGTGTGAACGTCTTCACCCAATAACTGGTTGCAGACGGATAGTGCATCAGAGTCGTTCGCAGAGCGTTCAAAATATGGATCATTTTCAGCGATTCGTTGAAGTTGCTTGAGCGTGCTAGCGTCGTTCTTGTCTATATAAAAAGCATCAGAATCAGGCAGTGATGGAACCACTTCTGTGATATAGCGATCCATTGCAGTTTTGGTTTCCGAGAGCTTCTCTGGATTAAAGAAGGACCGAATGATGACGAACCCATTGTCAGCAAAGGACTGTAAGGTATCTTGCGAGAGATTGAACACGATCAGATTCTCCCAATCTCAATCTGATTTAACTTGGCTATTTGCTTGTGATACGACGTCTACCCCTGTAAGGTCAGCCCATCCCTGCAGAATTTGTTTGCTAACCGGGCCGACCGTTCCATTACCGACAGGAAGGCCGTTGAATTTTGTAGCTGGCATTAAGCAGTACGGGGTGCTCGTGAAGAAAATTTCATCCGCCGTATAGAGATCGTATGGTAGTAATCGCGTTTCCATGGTGGAGATGCCCAGCGATTGCGCGATTTCCAGCGTTGTTTCCCGCGTGATACCTGCAAGTCCGTTTTCACTTGTTGGGGTCTTCAGGACACCATCACTTACGACGAATATATTCCCGCCCTTGTTCTCTGAAACGTAACCATCAGTGTCTAGAATAACGCTTTGTGCGTCCGGATCAACAAGCTTTACTTCCTGTTCAGCCATCGTGTAGAACATACGACTTCGATTCTTGATTCTTGCATCAAGTGATTGTGCTGAGGGTTGCCGACTGAATGGCGTAACAGCATGACAACCTTCGCTGTAGTATTTTTGCCAGCCACGCAAATCCATTGGTGCGTTGTAAATCATGATGGTTGCATGATTTTGCTGTTCTGGACTTGGCCCCATCTTTAAGAGGCCGGATGAGACGTTATGCACGATCCAGAGGTCGTCATTTGGCTCAATTGCTTCTAGATTTATTGCCAATAAATCTGTCGTGCGTTTAAGCATTTCTTCTGGGGAGATGCCTGGCTCAATACGCGTTACTTTCATCGACTGGTAAAGCCGTGCAATATGCGCTTCGAGTTTAAATGGTTTGTGCAGAAATGTCCGAGCAGAGTCGGTTACGGTGAATCCGAGTGAAACAGCCGCATCAAAGATGGAGATCTTTGCTTCGCTTTCCGGTACAAGTTCACCATTTAGGTGTACAAGTAGTTCCTTCATGATTTGTCTTGCTTCGACTAGTTGGATACGCAGATAAGTTTACTGCGGGTTCGAATAAAAATGCTGCCATCCGCGATAGCCGGAGTTGCTAGAATTGCATCACCCATGTCATTTTTTGCCAGCAGTTCATACTTGTCACTGTCTTTTAAGACCACAACAACGCCATTTTCACCAGCAATGTAGATCTTTCCGTCACCGACGATTCGTGACGCAAAATATTCGCAGGAGTTCTGGATTCTTGCCTGTCTGCCAATTGGTTTTCCTCTGCGTGTTTCAAAAGCTGTACGGATTCCGCCGCCTTTTATTAATAACATGCGACCATTTGAAACAAGTGGTGACACAATGTGGTCAGTGTATTTTGTTGGATGCTTCCAAAGTAAATGAGATTCGGTCACATCGCCTGAGCCACCAGCCTGAACCGCTAGCACATATTCATCCGCTGCTTCTTTCGCGTCAAAGCGTGCTCCTGCAAAGTTATCGGGATGTAGAAAAGCCTTGTCTAACTCTTCTCCTTCAAGGAATCCATCCTTATTAAGGTCTCCGCGGTCAAAGGTCTTCTTGAAAAATGCATCCGGCACTTTTCCCGTGGGAACAATCGCGTGCATTTCATCTTTGCTCAATTTGCCATCGCTGTTGCCGGTTTCTGCACGGTCGGCAGATGCCAGCCACTGATTAGCGATACCACCGCTTTGCAGCGATATGTAGATTTTGTCGCCGTCTACTGCCGGAGTTGTTTTAATGTTGCGAAGTAACACTCGAGCGAACCAGTTGCGATTACCTGTTTCCAAATCGTATCCGATCAGCATGCCGGTTCCGGCGACAACTAGTTCATCTCCTTTGTCGGTGCTGCAGATCACAGGGTGAGAATAATTAACGGCTTGGTCACTACGGTCGTCCTGCCAGAGTACCTTGCCGGTTGCCTTATCCAGAGCAACGATGGACGGGTTTAGATCATCGTCCTGCAGGAATATTACTTTGTCCTTGTACAGTGTTGGGGACATGGCCGGACCCCACCTGAATACAAAGAATGGTTTAGGTAGCTCGTGGTGCCATTCGTCGGCACCTGTTTCTGCATTTACTGCAACTAAGCCGAGTGTGCTGAAATAAAAGTACACGCGAGATTCATCCGCCGCAGGTGTCGTAGCACACTGGCTGTTTGTTTTATGGACCGGGGTCAAGTTTGGTGTTTCCCATGAGCGGGTCCATAGCGGCTTACCTGTTTTTGCATCGACCGCATGTCGGCCAACGTGATCGTCGTCAATCATCGATGGAACGAAAACACGACCGGCGGCGACAATCGGGCAGCCTATGCCATCACCGAGATTCGCTGACCACAGAACGTTTTCTGTGTCGGTAAAGGTTGTTGGCAGTGCGGCAGAGTCCAGAGAGATTCCTGTGCAGTTTGGTCCACGGAACTGAGGCCAGTCTGCACTGCGTGCTTGTGCGGTGGTCAGAAGAATGGTGAGGATAGATACTAGGGCGGGCAAACGCATAAAAAGTCTCCGGGCGGTCTGTTGCGTAGTGAAGGCATGATGTCCCCGCTACGTCTGATTGATTCTGATAATCCGATTATGCAACAGGATGGCGCGAATTGCGAATGATTATCGGCCGCGACCATGCTCAAAGGCTCTGTGAAGCCAAAATCCAAATAGGAAAATGGCCACGATTACGAACACACACATGATTCCCAACGCCTCGTCCTGAACGGAACCTCCATAACCGCGTTGTGCGATCAGATGCAGTTGGACAAGGTGAACGGTCATGTTCGTTACGAGTGTCAGATAGAGGTGTTTCGATGGGAGTCTCTACAATTTAATCGAATTTCACTGCTGGCGGTAACGACTCATGTCCAAACCAGCGGGACTTAGTCGAGTGGTGGCATCGGGCAGCCGAGCAGTTCAGCCGTTGCTCGCAGTAACTCACCCTCGCTAACAGTGATCTCACCGTCAGATAATGCACAGCAGACGGCGGCATTGATAAGCATTTGCTTGTCCGCAGGACGCAGCATGGCTAGGGGTTCTATTGTGCCATTTAAAGTCATGGCCGTCGATTCTTCTCGGCTTAGTAGAGATAGCCAATGCCAACCCGTTTGAGTTCGAGCATCCTCAAATGCCTTCTCGGCATCAATCGGATTATCGTGCCCGGCATGACAAAGGACCGACAGCAACTTCGATGCCGGCACATGCTGTGAAGCAATGGTTGCTTTTGCGGCCTTCGGGCTACGTTGAGCATTAGTTGAGATATCCAATGTGCGTTTGGTTAATCGGTACAACACCCATTCAAACATGGATATGTGACGATCGGCCTTCACCAGTTCATTTATCGTGTTTAAGAATTTAATACCTTGAGACTGTGACATGTCCGCCAGTGCGTGTCGAGCTATCTCAAACAGCGGTAAAACTTGTCTGCGGTCAAGAGACGCAATGTCACCACCATATTGTGTCGATAATTGCACAAATTCACTCGATCCATACCCATTGATAATCTCCAGCTGTTTGGCTCTGGCAGCGTCATCATGGTCGTCTAGTAGGAATGCAAATATTAGAGCCCGGGATGTGTATACGTCGTGAGCTGCACCCAGCAGTGACTCGGGAATCTGGTTTAGCAAATCGGCAGCATAGGCAACTGCATGCGGCGAGATTTCGCCGACATTATTGATCACCTGTTCAACATTTTCCACCCGGATGGTTGCCGGGGCTGCTTCGGCAGATGGAGTTATTGCACTGGTAAATCCCATGGCAATGTCGGCGCCACCACCGGTAACGGCAACGGATGATGATTTACCTGGTACCCAACCTGCTTGGATACGCTGGATGCGTTTTTCAAGAGGCGGATGGCTGGCAAAAATCGAACGGATCCCTTCGCTGAAAAACATGTGGCTGGCATCACGTGCGTTTGCTGTTGCAAGCTTGGGATCGTTAGCAAACCCACCAATTTTTTTGAGCGCACCGGCGATGCCGGTTTTGGAACGAGTGTACTGAACAGCGGAGGCATCGGCGAGAAACTCCCTCTGACGACTTACCATTGCCTTGATAATGCTGCTAAACAGCACACCGAGCCATCCACCGATGAAAAACAATAGGCCGATAGCGCCTATGGCCGCACCGGCCCTCGCATCATCCTTGCTGCCTCTTCCCGCACACCGAAACAAGATTTCACCGACATAAGCAAGCGTTGTAATTCCAGCAATAACTCCAATCAGCTTAAGATTTAACCGCATATCGCCGTGAATGATGTGTGAATACTCATGAGCAACGACGCCTTGCAACTCATCACGACTGAGTTGTTCTAGGCAACCTCGTGTTACAGCAATCACGGCATCATCCAATTGCAGCCCTGCAGCAAAGGCATTGATAGAACTTTCGCCTTCGAGCAAATACACGCCGGGCATCGGGCACCCGGATGCAATGGACATCTCTTCAATAACGTTGATCAGCATCCTCTCTTGCGGGGCGCGAGTGGCGGTACTGACAAGTCGTCCACCCAATGATTCTGCAACGTGAGAACCACCCTTGTTTAGCCAGGAGAATTTCACCATCGTGCCAACGCCAGCGATCAGCAAAATGATCCCGCTTACGCCAAAAAATACAGCGATTCCATCTCCGCCGGTTTGGCTGACAATGATTGCCGGGACCACACCGATTAAGGTGATCATCAAAATTAGTGCGATCGTGTAAAAAAGAACGATCTTCTTTGAGTTGCTTTTAGCTCGGTCTTGATGTTCAAAGAAATTCATTTCATATCGCGTTTACGAGTCCATGTTTATTGATGGTGCTTGCCGAGCTGCATCATCCTGAAGTTCCCACATCGCAGCGTCATTGCGATGGCCAAGTTTAGTGGCAATAAGTACGGCAGGAAATTTGCGTTTGTCTGTGTTATAGAGTGTCGCGCTGTCGTTGTAGTGCTGACGAGCAAATGCAATTCGGTTTTCCGTCGTTGTGAGCTCTTCCTGTAATTTCAGGACGTTTTGGTTCGCTTTCAAATCTGGGTAGTCTTCCTTGATCATCATAAGTCTTGAAAGAAAACCGGTCAGTGCATTTTCAGATCCGATGACTGCTTTCATAGCAGAGAGGTCGCCGAGATTGCCAGTAGCATTCTTAAGGCTCATTTGACACTCGTTACGCGCAGCAATTACAGCGTCTAGGGTGTTCTTCTCGTGCGACATATATGCTTTGACTGAATCCACAAGGCCGGGAATCAAATCATGGCGTCGTTGTAATTGAACGCCTATTTGTGATACAGCATTCTTATATCGCTGTTGCAGAGTAATAAGGCGGTTATAAACGGACCATATGAAGAGTCCGATGGCAAGCAATAGAAGAACGAGTACGCCCACGACAACAAGTACGATGACGGTTGTACTGGCGACTAAAAACGGCATGCTAATTCCTCATCACAACAGAAATATTGCCCGTGATTGTATCAGTTTCCCTCATAAAGTTTCTTAATTATACAGTTGCGAAATCAGACTTCATTAGGGCGCTCGCACTAATGCTACCATTCGGATTATCAAGGTAGAGCCCAACCGGTATCATTGAATTAATGAGAACACCCACAAGCCTGTTTCCTGATGCTATGCGTTGCGCTGTCTTCTTAATTGTTGCATTAGCCAATTTTGCGCCGCCACTTGCTGTCGCGCAGGATTCCCAGGGATTCACGCGTGAGCAGATCGATTTTTTTGAGGTGAAAATACGTCCCGTTCTCGCTGCGAAGTGCATGGAATGCCACGGCCCTGATGCTCAGGAAAGCTGGCTACGAGTCGACACCAGAGAGTTTCTGCTGAAAGGTAGTGAAAAGTACCCTGTCGTGGTAAATGGTGATCCGGCGGCAAGTGTCCTGATGACGGCAATTAAGCAAGAGACCGATCTAAAAATGCCGCCTGATGAGAAGTTGACGGAGCCACAAATCAGCGACTTTCAAAGGTGGATCAAGATGGGGATGCCATGGACTGATGATCAGGCGCTCTCAAAGTTAGATGGTTATGCATCCATCATTGCAAATCACTGGCCGTTGCAACCGGTTAAAGTTGCTCCCTTACCGAGTGTCTCTGACTTGGCGTGGCCCAGAAACAACATAGACTTTTACATCTTGAATAAGTTGGATTCAGCTGATCTACGACCATCGGCGGAGGCAAGTCGGCGAGAGTTGATACGTCGTGTGATGTTTGATGTGACAGGACTGGCACCAACCGCATCGGAGGTGGCAGCGTTTGAGGGTGACACTCGCCCCGATGCCTATGAGCGAATGGTTGATAAGGCACTTGCCAAGCCACAGCATGGTGAACGGTGGGCTCGATATTGGATGGACGTTGCTCGATATAGCGACACGCTCGGCTATAACTTTACACGCGGCAGGCGTTTCCCATATTCCTATACATTTCGAGATTATGTAATAAGGGCATTCAACAACGATAAGCCCTACGACCAATTTGTAGTGGAACAGCTCGCAGCAGATCTGCTTGAGCTAAATGACGATCGTGATCTCGCAGCGATGGGATTCCTAACCGTTGGCCGGCGTTACCGCAATCAACAACTGGATGTGGATGACCGAATCGACACAATGACTCGGGGCTTCCTTGGCCTAACGGTTGCCTGTGCACGTTGCCATGACCACAAATATGATGCCATTCCGACGAAGGACTATTACTCACTCTACGGTGTGTTTGCCAGTTCGCGTGTGCCGGCGGATCAGGACTTGCCGCTGATTGGTACTGCCGAAACGACACCCTATTACCGTGAATTCAAGTCCAAGTTGGATGATCTGGAAGGAAAGCTTGCCGCCTATGACAAAATGCGGGCCGAAAAATTCACCTATGACTTTCGACGTCAAATAGTTGATTACATCGTGCGAGCTTTAGCAGCTATTAACGATGAACAGGCTTCAGAGTTGGATTTTCTGGTGGTGAAACCTCAGTTTATTCGTAATGGGCTCGTCACGAAGTGGCGTCAGTTCCTTGCGGAAAAGGTCGCCGACGGTGATCCCGTTCTCGGCGTGATGAAACAACTCGTTTTGCTGCCGGATGACCAGTTTACCAATCAGCATGAGTCTATCTATCAAAAGGTGGAGCAAACCAAAGCTGGAATTGAAACCGGAATGGTGAATCCTCTGTTGCGTGATCGTTTGCTTACATCAAAACCCGATAATAAGGTCGAGTTGGCCAGATTGTTCGGAGAATTACTGCAGCAAGTATTCTTGAAGTCCATAGAAGATGACGCAGAACTAACCGCAGCGGAATTGCAGTTGTTGGAACTCGTTTCTAACGATGGAACACCAACGCACGTGACTGTGGATAACGTCACGACATTCTATAACCGTGACGACAATAACAAACGACGAAAATTCACTCAGCCGATCGACGAACACAAGTCATTTGCACGTGGGAATCCGCCGCGCGCAATGGTGCTTGCAGAAAACCCAAACCCATACGACCCTCGTGTATTTATTAGGGGGCAAGCGGCACGTAAAGGTGATCATGTTCCGCGACAATTTCTCTATGCAGTAAGCGGTAAGACGCGTGAGCCGTTTGCTCACGGAAGTGGTCGATTGGAAATGGCACAGGAAATTGTCGATCCGAAAAATACACTGACTGCACGTGTGTTTGTGAATCGGGTGTGGATGCATCACTTTGGAAAACCCCTGGTAAATACTCCCAGTGACTTCGGCGTGAGATCTGACAAACCAGTGCAACTGGATGTCCTCGACTACTTAGCCGACAGTTTTATGGAAAGTGGGTGGTCAATCAAGTCCTTGCATCGAGAGATTCTGCTGTCCAATACGTACAGGCAGCAATCAACGACGCATGAGCAAGGGGATGCTATTGATATAGAGAATGGATTGTATTGGCGTGCAAACAGTCGTCGCCTTGAATATGAGGCGCTGCGCGATGCGCTCATTCAGGCACTCGGAGAATTAGATCTAACCATTGGGGGGCCTTCGGAAGATCTCACGAATTCATCGACCATCCGCCGGCGTGCCTTATACACTTTTGTCGACCGACAAGACCTTCCCGGTCTGTTGCGGGTGTTTGATTTCCCCAATCCCGATGCCCATAATGCCCGGCGGCCAAGCACAACGGTTCCACAGCAGGCACTATTCCTGATGAATTCACCGGTTGTCATTAATCGAGTTCGCAATTGGGTTGCCAGCACCCAAGTGCAGCAACTAAACGCAGAACAACGGATACAGTATTTTTATCAACGATTCTTTCAGCGTGCTCCTAACGAAACCGAGCTGCAAATAGGGATGGACTTCGTAAGCCATCCTGACTCGGCTAGTAAGGAGAATAGCCTGGGCGTCTGGGGACAGTATGCTCAATTACTGCTGCTAACGAACGAATTCAGTTTTATTGACTAGCCTTAATCGATGCATACCCAAGAATTACAAATCGCTAATCCAGCCCAAGCAACAGGACTTTCTCGTCGTGACTTGTTACTGAGAAGCGGTGGTGGGATGGGTGTGCTCGGGCTAGCAGGGCTCTTCTCCTCTTCCTTGCGATTAAACGCACAGGATGAACAAAAGCAAGCCACTCAAAGTGCACTTGCACCCAAGCAGCCTCACTTTGCACCTAAAGCAAAGCACGTCATCCATATCTTCTGTAATGGCGGTGCTTCGCAGGTTGATACTTTCGATCCGAAACCCAAGTTGGATGAATATAGTGGCATGAAATTGCCGTTTGACAATCTAAAGACGGAGAGAAAAACGGGTGCATGTTTCGCCTCGCCGTTCAAATTCAAGCAGTACGGGGAAAGTGGGATTCCTGTTAGCGACCTGTTTCAAAAGACAGCGAAGCACATTGATGATATATGTGTCGTACGTTCTATGCATGCGGATGTGCCTAATCACGAGCCGAGCTTGCTATTGATGAATTGTGGTGAGTCGATATTGCCACGACCAAGCGTTGGTTCGTGGCTGACATATGGTCTCGGCACGGAAAATCAAAATCTACCCGGATTTGTTGTAATGAGTCCCGGTGGGTTTCCCATTAAGGGAGCACAAAACTGGCAATCGGCCTTTCTGCCTGGCATATATCAGGGCACATTTCTCGATACGAAAGACAAAGAAGTAGATAAACTGATTGAGAACATCCGCAATGCGGATGTATCGAGAGAGTCGCAGAGGCGACAGTTAAATGCTCTGGCAAAGCTAAACCAGTTGCATCGTCAACGTAGAGGCAACGATGCGAGGCTGGAATCTCGAATGGAGAATTTCGAGCTTGCTTTTCGCATGCAATTGGAAGCCACTGATGTGTTTGATACGGCGGATGAACCTCAACATGTGCTTGATGCCTACGGAGAGTCAAAGCAGTCATGGCAAATGCTGATTGCAAGACGGTTGGTTCAGCGTGGAGTGCGATACGTGCAGCTTTGGCACGGTGCTGGACAGCCTTGGGATAACCACGACGATATTGCGACCCAGCATAAGCGACTTGCCGGTCAACAGGATCAGGGAATCGCAGCGTTAATTGATGACCTTAAACGACTGGGGTTATTCGAAGAAACGCTGATCGTTTGGGGAGGCGAATTTGGTCGAACGCCAGTGGTCGAGCTGCCTCAGGCCGGCGCTAATCAAGGCAAGGTAAATGGCCGTGATCATAATCACTGGGGATTCACCATGTGGTTGGCTGGTGGAGGTGTCAAAGGGGGACAGATCTACGGCCAAACCGATGATTTTGGATTTAAAGCGGTTGAAGATCCGGTACATGTACATGATTTGCATGCCACGATGCTCCACCTACTCGGTTTCGACCACGAACAACTTACCTACCGGTATGCCGGAAGAGACTACCGACTCACTGACGTGCATGGCCGAGTAATAGAACAGTTAATTGCCTGATGTGCTGACTTTCGAATAGTAAGCCTATTCGTCTAGGAATCCATAGCCATAGGCATGACGGTCTGAAATGGGGACATTGAAGATCCAGTCAGCAGATTCATAGAGAATGATCTCATCGATTTCGTCTCTCGCGAGTAAGTCTCTGATGATCTTTTCGCGTCGCATACGGGTTCGTTCACGCTCAGTGCCCTTGGCGCGTAAAGTCTCTTGGGCTTCATAGAAGAAACTCTTTGGACCGCTGTATCCAGCCCCGAGATTTCCGTCAAGAAACTCAATATAGCGATCGACAAATGCGTTAAGAGGTCCGTCGTCAGGTGCATATCGGATGCCAAGGAATACTGGCTCGATGCTTAGTCCGCTCAAGTCAACCATTGCCATGCCTTCGCCGATGGAAGGGATGTGATTTAGTGACCCTCTTACATGGCGGAAGTAGTTTCCGTAAACCCCACCATCAGGCTTTGGCATGCTGGTTATTTCTTTATCGGACTCGTTGGTGCCAGCCTCACTTTCAGGAATGTCTGCTCGAATTCTTGGGTCAGGAAACTCAGGCTCAAACTGTCGCAGCAGATTCTCGACGCCGTTTGCAATGGCCTTGTTACGCTGGTACCGCCAAATGTATGGACTATCTTCCTTCTGGCACGGTTTCATCCATTCACCAGATTGGAATTGTGTGATCAACTCGGCTTCCGAATTCTGGATCGCCTTTGTCGTGCTTGATGACAATGGCGCATAGGCTCGGTCGCGCCCATAGTGATAATAGTTCTTCCCATTGAGACGATAATGCGCCATTGGTTGTACGCCGTCGACACCATCGCCAGTGGAACCACCAAGTTGTGTGTGGGAGCGGGTGTTAATGAATAATTCGTCAAAAGCATCGTAACGCATGATCGTCTTCATTTCGCGAATCACAAAATCGCGGGCGGACGCTTGGTTGAAGTCGATCATCTCCATGGAGTGAGAAGGCAATAAATCGATAACCAAAGTACCGGTGGCTAATTTAAACTCTGTCAGCTTTTTCTGGCGAAAGTAGTCGATGCTCGCCTCGATAGCCTGAAAATCTGTGTGAAACATGGCGTCGTTTGGGATGCCTGCCACCCTAGTCTTCATGGCACTTGGGTCATCACCGTTGATGGCGTAATAGACGTTATTGCGACCTAGGATGTTTCCAGCTTTGGCATAAATGCGGACATCGGGAACGGTTGGTAGTGCTATTGAGATGTCACTGGATTTACGTTGCCGTAGGAAAATATAACGAGCGTCCGCGGGTAGCTTGATGGCACTGGCAATGAGCTTATTCCCTGAGACTTTAAAACTCGCGTCGTTAAGTACTCGCTGCTGGGCGTGTACGGATTCTACAATTTCCTTGAAACGGCACAGTTTGAACGTGTTGTCTGCATTTTGCACGAGCACAAATGATGTTTCGTCCATTGGCGGGATTGAAGAGACTACTAGCTCCAAATCAGATTTGTTTTCTTGGAGACGTTCAGCAATGGCGTTTAGGTTTGAAATCCCTCCAAACTCAATTCGATCAACGAGTGCCTCGTCGGCACGACCGGCATTTTTGAGAATCTCACGATAGTGAGCAAAGCAAACTGACTCGACGTTGTAATTAAGTGCTGGTGAACCGCCCGGTAGGAATCCCCATAGGTATTTACCTTTATGATCAAACGTCGGGATTTCGTAGTATTTCGTCAGAGCTGCTTCGAATGGACGGTAACTAGCTGTCAGCTTGATTTCATGCTCTTTAGCACTGGCGGTAAAGAATTGGTCAAAGTCGGTAGTTAATCGCAGCCTCATGAGCATCAAAAGCCACTGGTAGCTCTCGAGCTTCGAAGAGGCGTGGAGTATGTCAGAGAGCTCGTCACAATTAAAAATTGCATGGGATTGAGCCTTAAAACGATTCCAGTCTTCCGGTTTATAGTTGTCCGGATCATTGATTAAGGGAAATACGCTTTGCCACACAATGAGACGCGTAATGCCTTGAGCTTGCAAGCGTCTGAAATAACTATCAAACACTGGTTTGGAAACCTGATTAAATCGTCCGGTCGATGCGTTCCAGTTCATTCGAATCAGGTCATCAACCAGATCAGATACATATGAAATTGGACGTTGTGGAGGTGCTGGCTGAATTCGTAGCGTTTGTGATTCAACGATATTGTCACCATCACGCAACTCGATAAGAAAATCCAGAGTTTCATCACAATCCTCCGGAGCTTTAAGCGTGAATTCACCGGAACGTGAAATGGAGGTCGTGAGTGCCGTATCTATTCGATTGCCGTCGCGCTTTACTTGCACATGGATGGCAATGTCATCGGGGATTTTTTTGGTGCATATATTCCACTGACGTACGCCGCCGGGGACGTAGCTAAATGGTACGGGAGTATTGCCCGTTGAGAGAATATCGGGTTTGGCAGGAGTGCAAAAAAGAACCAGTAACAGACAACTGATTCCGAACGCTTGAGGCAGATGCATAATTCGTGGCATGTACTCGAGACCTTTCCAATTTAATAATTCAGCACCATTTTATTGGAAACCTACCGTAACAGCACCAATGTTGGAAAACGACGCTGTAATGGAATCACCGGAATCCACCCGAATCAACTCTGTTGCTGAACCGGGAATCACGATATCCCCTCTCTTAAGATGCATTCCATTGACATGGAGGTGCGAAATCAACCAATGTAGGCTTTTCAGTGGTCCACCCATAATGTCTGTGGCGCAGCCTTCGGCAATTCGGTTGTCGTGGTTTAACACATGGATTTGTTCATTCTCCCAATCGACATCTCTGGGATCAGTGTGATCTGTGCTAATTATGACGCTGGCATGTAGACCATTGGAAGCAATGAGTTCCTGAATCGTAGGTACGCCATTCCAGAACTTATAGTGATGCATCTCTATGCCAGCTGCCACATGATCAATGGCATCGACTAGCTCGTCATCTGTTTCCGGTGGTGTGGAGATAGTTTGCCCTATTGTCACGACGAATTCCGGTTCGATGGCTGGTTGCTGAAATTCATCGATGGCAAGATTGCATGGTCCATTCCTGACGAACGGGTTCATAACATGCCCATAAATTGGTTCGTCTAATCCGAATTGGCTCTGGATTGCGTTACTTGTACATCCAACTTTGTAGCCGGCAATGGACTCGCCACGTGCAATTCGCTGCCCAATGACATCTGCCTGAATTGCATATGCCTGATCGATGGAAAGCGTGTCGACAGCAGGAAATGCCGCACCATCATAGCTACGGTCAAAAATGGATAGAAACGTCTCGACGATGTTTTGCATTTTGTTTTGCGTCTTTGTGTGACCGAGTTATTGTGGCCATTTCCATATGATAAAGGCCAACTACTCTCGATTGGTTGTTTCGCTATCAAGAGTGATCCGCTTGATTTGGCCTCGCTCGCCGGCAACAGCGATCCCGTCAAGTGTCGGATGGCACGCAATGCAGAATGCCCAACCGTTAATCGCTTCATGCGTTGCAAGTACTTCTAGCTCCAATGTGTCGATGAGATGAACTTTCCCATCTTTGCAACTAGCGGCGATTGTTTTTGAGTCAATCCAATCGATGTCTAATGGAGTCGTCTCCAGTCGAATAAATCGAACCAGCCTGCCAATGGTAGGTTGCCAGATTCGGATTGTGCGGTCGTCACTGGCCGATGCCATCAATGGTAGCCCATCCATACTCGGTGCAACGGCTACAGCTTGTACTGGATGTGTGTGATTGCTTGATGTGCGTTGTAACGCTCCGGAGTTTGTATCCCACACGCGAATGCTCTGATCCAGACTGCCGGATACCAATGTGCTTCTATTGTTAATCAGGCACAAGTCAATCACGCCTCGCGAATGGCCCTGAAGCAACTGTTTTGATTCGCCGTTCTGCAAATCGATGACGCGGATATCGTGGTCCAGACTGGCTGTTATGACGGTGTTGTTGTCGCGCCATGCGAGCGACATGATCTGGTCACTGTGGGCCATGATGGTTTTGGTTTTGGTGAGTGTTGGCCAATTGAATATTTCAATCTTGCCGGATTCCGATGGGATACCTCCTCCAACCGCCAGATACGATTGAGTCGGTGAAAATCGCAGGCACGTCGGATGTGGCGATTCTGTGCTAATTCGCTTGATGAGGGATAAGTCAGGCCAACGGTATATTGCCAATCCTTCATTGGAAGATGCAATTAGTTGTTTGCCATCTGGGGAAAACACTATATCTGAAATATGAGAATCGGCTGCACTGGCAGTGCTTGTAGTGCTGGTAGCAACCAGCAGTACACATATCACCCAACACACGAACGTACTGTCTTTTCTGGAATTCAGCATTAGCTTATTAAGGCGTCAATTGCATGTGCGGTATCAGGGGCGACACGTACTGGACGGCCATCGTTGGGGTGTAATTCGTGTGATGGGTTGACCCCCAACAGAGAGTAAATCGTCGTTGCGAGATCAGCAGGGGTCATAGCATCCTCTGCGGGATACTCTGCCAGTGTGTCACTGCTGCCATGGATATACCCTCGCTTGATTCCGCCTCCAGCTAATGCAACGCTAAAAACATTTGGCCAATGGTCTCGCCCGCCATTTACATTGATTTTCGGAGTACGCCCAAATTCTCCCATGGCAATAACAAGCGTTGAGTCCAACATGCCTCGCTCATCAAGATCAGTAACAAGTGCTGAAAATGCGCGGTCAAACGCCAGTGCTTTCGCATTTTGATCGCCCGGGAATCTCTCCTTGAGCTGAACAATGTTCTGGTGAGTATCCCAACCGGAGTTATTCACTGTGACAAAAGGCACCCCGTTTTCCACGAGACGCCTGGCAAGCAGACAGCTTTGTCCAATTGCATCACCCATGCCATAGCGCTGTCGGGTTTCGATGGATTCTGCTGATAATTCAAATGCGGCTTTGGCATCTTTTGAGGCAATTAAATTGAATGCCCGTTCGAGCTCGCTGTTCTTGGATTCGGTTGAGGCAGCATCCTGCTCTCTTTCAAACTGATCAAATGCGTTTAGCATCTGTTTCCGGCGGCCAAGGCGAGCCAGATCCAATCCCTGATAAAAATCCAGATCTCTTACCTTAAACTCGGGCCTGCGGGGATCTCCACCAACACCAAATGGTTTTGTTCTACTCGGCAAATAGCCGTTTCCGCTGACGCCGCCGACGAAGTTTGGAACAGCGATGTGCTGTGGCAACACGCCCTCAGGTGGTCGGACAGCTGCTAGCGTGGAACCGAAAGCAGGGTATTCTAGCACCGGTGTCGGTTTGTATCCGGTCATCATATAGTGCGTCCCGAAGTTGTGTTCTCCAAGTGGAGAAGTGACAGAACGCACGATAGAAATGCGATCCATAATTTTCGCAGTCGCAGGTAGGGTTTCGCAAAGTCGCACTCCCGGTAGCGCGGTGGCGATGGAGGCCATTGGCCCTCGAACTTCTACGGGTGCGTTGGGCTTAGGGTCAAAAGTCTCGATGTGACTCGGACCGCCAGCGAGGCCTATCAGGATACATGCTCTCTCTGTCACAGCTTTAAATTGCTGGTTATTCGTTTGAGCAGCCATTTTTGCCGTTGGACCTACACCCAATGCAGTCAGGCCGCCGACTCTGATAAAGTCGCGTCGCGCCATGGCGGTACACTTAGGAGATTGATTCATAATGTAGCTCCAAGGAATTGCCTTGCCTTTTAATGTTTTGTTCCGAATTCTTTGGAAGAGAGTAAACTCCACACAAAGTCCTCTAAGAAATGTTCCGTATCGACTTTTGTGTCTAAATCGACCGTCAGCTTTTTCCAATAAGAACGTTCAATGTCGTTCATAGATCGTGAAAGGCCGACTTGATAGAAAGCTTCGATGATTTCCAATGCTGGCTTGCCTGCAAGAATGTATTGTGTGAGGCGGCTATTTGGTGCAGAAATCCTGTCGTTGATCATGGCACCGTTGAATTGGTGTAGCTTCTGACTAAGACCATCAATTGCGTCGGCGGTGGATTCACAGGAATCACTGCGGTCACAGCGTCCCAGGACCTGTAAGGTTCTCGAGGGAACTGCCGGATCGAGCAAACTAATGGCACGTGTACCGACAGGTTGCTCACCATATTGTTCATGGATGCCAGTTACGTCGGCGATCGCATCTGCGAGTACCTCCGCTTCCAGAGGCATCTTAATTGCATGGGAGTAATACTTGTCATCAAACTTGTTAGCTTCAATCGCGTCAGCGCTTCGCGCATAGGCCGCGCTTTCTGTAATGCGCGTGATGGTGTGTTTGATGCTAAATCCTGAATCGACAAAATCCTTCGCGAGTAAGTCTAGAAGTACAGGATGGGTGGCGGGATTGGTTGAGCGAAAGTCATCGACAGGCTCAACGAGTCCTTTACCCATTAACTGTTTCCAAATCCGATTTACGATGGCTTTGGAAAAGTAGGGATTGTTAGGGTCTGTAAGCCACTGCGCGAACTGCATGCGAGCATTCGAATCCGAATCGTCCACGAACTGTGCTCCAGGTACCTTCGGCTGTGCAGGCTCCAGATACTTTGGGTGAATAACCCTCCCATTCGGTTTCGTTTGCACAATGACCCCCTGCTCCACCTTTGCGAAAATAGCAGCAAGTCCGTGATAGTCATCCTGAGTCCACCGATCCAAGGGGTGGTTGTGACAATTGGCGCATCGTAATCGACTACCCATAAAGATCTCACTTGCCAATTCTGCCTGATCTCTGGCAGTTCTAGTTGTCCGCCAGAAGTTTGCGGGGCCATTAGAATGGGCATCACCCTCGGCGACCAAAAGTGAACGTGAGATTTCATCGTAACCAGCATCATTTCGCAATTGTTCTGAGATCCATTCGTTGTAAACGCTGGCACCTTCTTGATCATGTTGTTGCGTTCGCAAGCGAAGTAGCTTTGCCAACTTAAAAGTCCAATACTCGACGTATCCATCTGACTCTAGCAGCGACTGAATTAGCAACGCTCGTTTATCAGTGGCGTCATCGGCGACGAATTGAGAAAGTGATTCAGCAGTTGGGAGGCGACCGGTCAGGTCGAGTGTTGCTCGCCGTAAGTACAACTCGTCACTAATTTGCGGAGAAGCTTGTAGTCGCAATTGCTTGAGCCGCGATTGTATTTGCTCATCGATAAAGTTGCTGCTTATAGATTTCGATCGACGCAGTCGTGCGTCAGTAAGCGGGACAATTACTTCGATCGGATGAACCTCAGTTAAGTACCGAGCGATCACGATGTGCCGTCCGCGGCGTTTCGCTTCAATCGTGGCTGATTCGTGGTGAATTTCCACTCCTGTATTATCTTCGGCAATTAACACGGTTGAGGAGGTGACGTCGCGTTTGCTTCCATCGGAGTACGTTGCAGTTACCTTAACTGCTGTCGTGTCTCCCACAGTTTTGGCGTGGTAGGTCGTTGGTGTAACGAGGATACCGGTGAACTGACGTGAAGTAGTGTGAAGTGCCCCGTTCCGGATCCACTCGGCGATTAAGGACACCGGATCGCTATCAATGTCAAATCGGGTGCCACCACCATGGGCGACCTGTTCCGTGGGCTTTAGCAGGAGAAGGCTTTCTTCAGGTGTTGCAATGTTTATGCGTCGTCCGCGAAGATGTCTCACCACGGAGTCGTAATCGGAATCCGGGTCACTACCAAAGAGAGATAGCTTGAAATCTCCGCGTCCGACGGCCGCTCCGTGACATGCTCCTGCATTGCAGCCGAATCGCGTAAACAGCGGCACGATATCGTTGTGAAACTCGATGTCGCGTTGGGCGATGGCAGTCGCTGAGCTCAGCAGCAGGCATAAAGTTGCCAACTTCAGAACTTTCGAATTTGACAACAGGTTTCGCATTGTGACATTCTGGAATTCAGTAGTGTGGCCAGGCAAGTCAGCCATGGTAGCAGATGAACTATCCCAATGGCCAAGCTTCTGTTTTCTGTGAATATTGATGGTGCGAGACGGCAAATGCCTAAGTTAGTTACCATCTTTCTTTACATAGAAAATGAAGTCGTTACTAAACAGGCCAAGCGGATTCTGCACTTGTAATAGGTGCATACCATCATCTGGAAGTGTGTCTATTTCAATACTCGCAACACTGTTATCAAGTGTAACCGTGCCAGCAACCCGGCGACCGTCTACAAATACACGTGCATCTTCGCCGAAGTGTCGGCCGGAAACCCGCATCGTATTCTTCTCGTTACTTAACGTGGGAAACACTTGTTTGCCGCGTTGTTTTTCGATTGGGCCAAGCGTCCATATAGCAGGCTGCGGGTGATTAAAGTCCACGCTACTCCCCATATGAGCGGTAAATGTTCCGATAAAGTCACCGGCTTTTGCTAATTCTGTCAATTGGTCACGCGGGTAGCTCTGGCGCTTGTTATGTTCCGAAATGTAGTTGCCCTGATCTACAGACGGATCAAACGTCAACGATACTGATATGGATTTTTTGCCACCTAGAAGGACACCGTTGACAAGCAGCAGTACGGCTTCTTCGCGTCCGGCGACTTCAAGTGCATCGAGCAATTCAGTCGTTGACGGTTGGTCGACGGTAT
>JAKUOW010000320.1 GCA_022451045.1 Pirellulales bacterium
AAGCATTTCTTGTTTTTCCCGCCGCCAGATCCATGCTTCAAGACGATCATTGATTTCAACTGTTGCAGTGAATACCGCAAGCTGAGCGACATCAAAGGGCTTTGGTGGTTCAACTTTCTCTGGCTCGGGGGTTGGTGGGCGTTCTCTAAACACTATTGAGATGCTTTTTATTTCAGATTGTTTCGCAGGAATACCAGTATCTGTAGCCTGAACCTGTATTTCAAACTCACCAACTTCGTCACTTTGAACCCTAACGCGACCATCATTGGTGAATTCAATTTGGGAATCGTTGGGGAAATTATGTTCAATAAGTTGATAGGAAACAGTCTGGTTTCGATCTTTTGCGTCTGCGGTAAGACGGAAGGATTCTCTGTCATCCTCATCGTCAGAGATATAAAATGATTGCCGCGTGCTGCTTGTTATTGTTGGTGCGTTATTACCCGGGCCAAAAAGGTTTCTGTTTAGTATTGCTTCTGCGTATTTCGCTGCATCGCCATGGGAAAGTGATTCCTTTGACTCGATAGCATTTAGATCAACCTTTATGGGAGCATCGCTCAAGGCAATGGCCTCCACAGTCATGCGGACATTTAATTGGTCCTGCCCTGTGGGCTGAAGGCTGAGCTGATTGATTCGGTGTAGTATCTGCTTGCTGTAAAATGCGTAAAGCATATCCGTGATGCTATCTAGCGAACCTGAAAAGGAGACTTGAAATGGGTGTCGAACGAATACTTGGTCTTCCGACTCCGTTATCGCGTTGGATGCAATTTTGACGTTATCAAAGCGAAATGATTTCTGTTGCAGGAGGTCTATTAACCACGCTTTATATGCCGTTTGTGCCGTGGAAATATCGCTGGACAGGCTTTGGCCACGTAATTGGTCAAATTCAATTGCCAGCGCTTCGACCTGAAGCTCTGCGATTTCAATGTCGTCAACTTGTCGCTGAGCTTTTTCTACTTGGCTATCGAGATCTGAAAGTGATGTTCGATAGGAAGTGAAAATCCAAGAGACAATTGTGAGTGCTAAAATAACACCACCAAATTGAGTAAGTCGTTTTTCACGATTTGTCATGTGATCTAGCCCTTTAATGGGAATCGCAGTAATTGTATCTAAGTAGTTTCGTTTTCGTTGGATGAAGTGTCGGCGTCATCGTCTTCAGCAGGTTCTATATCGATTGCCTCTGATTCAGCCTCCTCGGTGTCAGTGTTTTCCGTCCCCTCGGCCTCAATTGATTCGCTTACATCATCGGATGGTGCAGGATCTTCTGTCGACACCGTAGTTTCGGTCGATGTTGCTTCTGGCTGAGGATTTGGCTCAGTGTCTGACGAATCGCTTTTTGATTGGCCCGCATTGCCCGGGATGATTCGAATCACTTCCCTCGTTAACCACGGGTAGCGTACGGCTTCTTCTGTTTTACTGAGTCCACTGCTTTGTATCGTATGGAATTCGTTACGCACGCCATCCTCAAGCGTCTGCAAGATTCCATAGTCTCTTACGGCTACTTCCATGACGATATTCCATAACGGTAACTTAGATTGACCGGTGGGATCGAAGGGCCGCGCTTCGGTGTTTGCGCGAAAATCGGCCACAATAGCGTCGTCGGAGTTTGGAAATGTCTCACACAGGTAAACCAATTGATCGAGCCAGTTTTTCGATTTTCCTTGATATCGATCGAGGATTAGGTCTTTGCCAAGCATTTCTTCTTGTTTGTCCAGAAATGCCTGGCCGGATTCGATCTTGGCGCTTAGTGATTCAAGTTCCTGGGACCGGCTTCTAATTGGGAGGTAAAGACTAACAATGAGAAGTAGTATTACAGCGGCTGCAAGGATGGCTGTGCGGCCATGTTTTTCTGTTACAGATGGGGGCGCTGGTGCTTTTCTGGGGGATGCAAAATCGATTGCCGGCCGGGTTTCGCAAATGGCGGAGTCGATAATCGCGATTAGTGATGCGTAACGCCCGCAGTGAATTTCGTGAGTGTTTTTAGGTATTTCACCACCATGCGTTAGTGCAAACGGGTTCAGCAATTTGACGTCGAGATCGAATTCACTTTTGAGCGCATTAAACGCTTCGCTGTCATCTGTATCACCCAGCAAGATAATCTCCTCAATGTGGAGATCATCTGAGGCATGCGATGCAGAGGCGAGGGTTCGTTTTACTTCAGCGACGATGCGATCAGCACTGTGAGCTCCGGACGCCGGTAGCTGTACAGTACGCATTATTGGAGCAGAGTGGTCGTTGACAATGGTGAGTTCAATTTGATCTGCGAGAATGTCGACGGCGAGGATCGGCCTGTCGACCTCATAGCGGTCACAAAGTAAGGCTGCGGTGAGAAGCGGTCGTAAAGAAATCCTGCTGGGTGTCAGAGCTGCGGGACCACAAATTGCGATCACATCGGCAACCGTGTCCGGGGATACTGCAGCAGCTAAAACGGATGTGGCCTGAAGATTATCGTCCATCCTTTGTGGATAAAAATCGAGGGTCCAGTCTTCACTCATTTGCGAGAACTGTTGTGGCGCCTGCATCTCGATTAGCACCGGTAATTCATCAGTGGGCACCGGCGGTACGTCAAAACTTCTGGCTTCGACTTGGCCTCTACCAAGAGCTATCAAACAGTCGCTATTTGCTGGTACCTGCAAGAACTTGGCATTATCAGCGATGTATTGGCCTATTGCTGCTGGCAATTCCTGCGCAGAATCTGTCGCCGGCGTAGGGAAAGAGGCGGCATGCTCTATCGAGACATTGCCACTACGTGACGATGCCACGAGAACGCGAACTTCAAGTGAATCCCACTCAATTGCAATATGTTTAGCCATTGGGCAATCTTTTCAACTGTGTAAAAAATCAAATTACGGAAGAGGTAAGTTGGTAGGAGCCTGTCCGGGAATAGTCCCGTCTATGTACTGTAAACCTAGCATTTCCAGGCTATAACCACGGCCTAAATGACTGAGGTCTCTCCATAAACGTATACGGGGTGTAGTGGTTGTGCGGTCTATAACAACTTCAACGCGCGAGGAAGCCGCCCCGTCTTCGAAATATCCGATAACCTGTGCTCGAAAGACGTCACCTCCGACACAAATGAACGGTAGCATTTGGCGGAATTCATCGAGGTCGACTATTAAGTTTTTCAGAAGCCAGGCTTCAGTCGGCTGTAATTTACTTACATCTTCTGCCGGGTCGGGTATGCGCTCCTGAATTATGCGGTCGACGATTTCTTCGGATATTCCAGGAATTCCCATCAGGATGGACCGAGGAGCCTGATTTATGTTGATACGCCCTGGGATTGTAGGGTTAGAGTTTGCGGCGGCGTTGTCCATTAGGTTGTCAACGTATGCCCCGAGTGTTCCTAACGGGAATGCAGGATTGATAAGAATCGGTCCGTCCGGGCCTTCCACTTCCA
>JAKUOW010000321.1 GCA_022451045.1 Pirellulales bacterium
GACCAATTCGTTTCAAAATAGCCACCGATCCACTCAAGGAATTTCTCCCCCGACGGTCCTTTAGGCACTTCCACTCCATAGTGAATACAAACAACGCCTGCCCCGGCATCTACCGCTGCTTGCATTTCATTTAGCTTTGGATTGACAGGATGCCGCCCACCGCCGTCGGCGTACATTACAACACAATCCGCATCCTTGAAAACATCTGATGTTTTTGGCCAACCGTTTTTATTGACGGAAATCTCGTAGTGGGGTAGCGCGATTCTGAGGCTGTTTGCAAGAATCATGCATCCAGCAAAGTGCTCATGTGATCCGTAACCGTGGCTAGCTGTTCCGGCTACGAAGACTATCTTTTTTTTTTAGCTGAAGACGTCTTGTCGTTGAGATGTTTTACCCGAATGTTCTTGAATTGCACCAGCATTGGAGGCCCGGCATGCAACTGTAAGGCTAATAACCCCTTGGTAGCGGCTCGCTCTTTTTGGTTATCTACAACCTCAATTGTGACATTTCCGTTGATGATATGCGTCAGTACATTGCCATCAGCAATAATCGTATAGTCGTTCCATCCTTCTTTCTTAACGGATTTAACAATTTCAGATTCTGCAGTTGTTTTTCCTGTTTCTGATTTAGCACCATCAGCTTTGATTTCAACTTTGTTTCCACGTTTGGCAAGAACACCTCGGCCTCGCTCCTCATAGAGCGTACCTGTCCAGTTGTTATCTCCATCGAAATCAGCTTGGTATCCACCTATAACCCATTTTCCAGCTTCTTTACTTCGGTATTGGATTCCAGAGTTACCGCCAACAATTCGGAATTGCAGTCGCAATTCAAAATCTTCGAGCTCGCCTCCTCGCCAAATTACAAACGTATTTCCTTTGGTAGGGTTTTCTTTGGTTGTTTGCCCAGTAATGGCACCTTCCTGAACACTCCAGAAATCGGGGTTGCCATCCCATCCCTTAAGTGTTTTCCCATCAAAGATTTGTGTGAAACCATCTTCTGCGTTACTCAAGGACGTGAAGCAAAACAGTAGGGCGACAAACGACAATGTGAGATTTCTCATCTAAACGACTCCATTTATTGTCAAATGAGTTCAGCCTTAGCGCAATTAAAACCAGCCAGATGTGGCGTATCTTTTATATTCTATCGCCGGTCATAGCTTATTACCACGGTGCACACCCTATTGCGTGGTGATTACCTCACCGTCGCTAATAAACGGAATTGCCAAGTGTATCGGTGCATTTGTTGAAGGGTCAATAACTGGCCGACTTGAGTATTGCGTTACGTATGCACGGCGCATTTTCTCCGTTCGATTCGGCCCGGATCGATGGAACGTCAGACTGCTGAAGACGGCAACACTACCTTTGGGGACTACGACTGGTATTCCTGTTTCTTCACCGAAATAACCTGCTTTGTCACCCGTAATCGGATCTCGCACGTGCTCAACCAATCCATTAGCTTCAGAATGACTGTAAGGTAAAATCCATGCCGTTCCGTTTTCTACGGTCATGTCATCTACCGCTGCCCAACAAGTGATATAAGGATCGTGAGGGAACCCAAGGTAACCGGAATCCTGATGCCATGAAAAAGAAATTCCCTGTTCTGCGGCTTTGACTACATATTGGTCGTAAAAGAGATAGGCGTTGTTACCCAATGTTTGCCTGCAGATTTCCTCCATCAATTGACCAAACACGTATTGATCAAGCCCAGGTGCTTGCCTGAATTGTTTAGCAATATGATAGCGTTTGCCTCTATGGCTGATATGGATGTGATCTGTACCCAGGCGATCCATCTCATCATGCATGAGTTGTATAAGAACATCGCTTGATGATTCAAGTGTCTCCATCAAGGAGGCATTGATCACGGATTCGAGGATGAAATAGCCCTCTGATTCGAATTGTGCCGCGTGCTCCGCGTTAACGTATTGCACAATTAGCTTCCTAAACTCCGCTTCGACCAATAGCACGAGACATGTATTCTCTGGCGTTATTTATGACATCACCAACGGCCTGGGTGCCGTCTACAATGGGAATGCCTCTAGGCGTTGGGTGCATAAATATTTCGACATGGCGGTCGTAGTTGATTTTTGCCAATGCTTTTACTGCCGGTCCAAAATCGAGAACGCCCTGTCCAGGAAGTTGTAGAAGCTCAAGCGGTTTTGGCATGGGCTTGTGACATCCCATACCGTGCTGCCATGCATAGAAATGCGCTAGCTTCTCATTTGAATGCTCTATCAACTGGGCAATCAGATTGTCATCCTGGGGTAGATGATATGGAGCAAGGGCAATTCCAAGGTGTTTGGACGGCGATAAGTCGCAAAAATATTTGATTGAGTCAGCCGAACTTATCAGTGACCCGGAATGATTCTCTATTCCAATTGTTACACCTAAGTCTTCGGCTAATCTGATCGGTTCAGCCAGCGACTTAACGAAGTTGGACACCTTTTCTTTCAAGGTATCACCGTTGGCATTTTTGGCACCGCAAACGATTTGATGGCCGCCAAATGCCTTAACAAATGTCATTTCATTTTGCAGACGATAAGGTCCAAGGTCATATCGTGTGGTCATACCCAGACTTACATCGTGTTTTTCTAACAAATCACGAAAACGATCGTGCCCCATGGCTTCGATTTGCTCACGTTGATTAGCATGCCCCATTGGCCATATGTCAATCGATTCGCTGCCAGTTCGCTTTACCTCAGGTAGGATCTCTTCGAGGCTCGTTTTGCCATACATTGAACTCGCGAGCATATAGCGTAACTCGAAGGAGTCTTCTACGGCTTCTACCGGTGAAGCTGCGTATGCAACGGCAGCGCCGGTTCCTTTTAGGAAACTACGTCGGCTGGTCTTTATCATATTTAAACTACATTAATTTAAGGTTTGTTATGTCAAATGCTGCGTTCTTCTAGCAATACGGACCTGAACAGACGCGTACTTATGATGCAAATTCCCCGAATCGAAGACTGACTGCCGCACCGCCTCCATATCACTACTAGCGATCGCATTCTCAAAAATTGGTAACAGATATTCCACACCTAGTCTTGATATTCGCATTTCGGCGGCATCATAAAAGCAAGGGTGCACTTTCCTTGCATGAATAATTCCGTTGGAATCGCGTAATTCGTCAGCCTCAAGCGACTCTACACTAAATCCGGTATTACTGTCGTATTGCAACGTTGATAGGACGTTCGACTGCCCCGTATTTAAGAGATCTACCGCCTTTGAGCCTAGCTGAGCCGCGTAATATCGGTCGAACAACCATGGCCGCCCACCCCGTTGTGTATGCCCAACTTTTCGAGTGAAAATAGAACTGGAGGATCCTGGCATACTCCCATATTGTTGGAAAAACGAATCCGGGATGTTCTCTACCAAGAGGCGTT
>JAKUOW010000322.1 GCA_022451045.1 Pirellulales bacterium
CAAGTAAAACTTACAAACAAAAGTTCAATAAAAAATAAACCACTGCAAAATTATATCATAACTAAATTGACTGCCAAAGACTTTATTTATTTATATAGATCGGCATAGTATTGCAAAAAGTTTCAGCGCATAAAAAAACCGGGGGAGTGGAACACTACTTCTTCTCCCCCGGAAAGCCGGCCGGACTTTTGAGACACTTTACGTTTTCACCGACCCCTGGTCAATCGGTTGGAGGCACAAAGATGTATGTGCGGTCGTCACGGATCTGATCACACTCAAGACACCGAGTTCGCCGCCAAATGACGCGGTTATAAATCTCACCATCCTGGTTAATTCCTGTGAGAGCGAGCTCCCGCTTCTGGTAATACTTGCTGCGTTCGGTGCTTCCACACTTATTGCAACGGGACAGCCGCACATCTACTGTCTGCACCTGTGCATTACCTTTACCTTTTGGTCGCCCACGTTTCTTTGTCGTTTTCTTAGCCATCTCTTACTCCAAATAAGTTACTCGTTTGCGTTTGTATTTCTTAGGGTCTTCCACGTCGTCTGAGTCGCGTTTCGTTGGCGTCATACGCAATCCTGACAGTTTTACTCCGAGCACCGATGCGGCCACGCATGATCCCGCCAGGCAGTCAAGAAAGTGATTGTCTGGCTTGTTTGGTGGTAACCGCCATTCGTCCACCGTCCGTCCGCGTCCAGCCGTGCGGATACGGTATTCCGCACAGCATTGGTCTGCAATCATTTGGTGAACCGATGGTTTTGCTTTAAATAGCGTCAGGCTTCCCGCATCGCCAAACGGTTGAGCAAACCGTGCGTGCAAGAACGATTTCCAGAAATTGCTATCAAATAGCAAGTGGCGGACTACTCGCTTTCCTTTGACCGTCGGGATGCGCCAGTTGTACCCAATTCTCTCACCTTTTTTCCGCGAATACTCATTGAACGGTCTACTGGCAGCACCAACGTAGCGACCGTGAGCTGGCATGATTTTCCCGCGATGTTTCGTGTTGCGACAGAATTGATGCACCAGGTCGGTCGTGAGTCCCCAGTTTGCGTCGATAAGCGTTAAATCGAGAAGAAGCTCTGCTCCGTCATCACGGGTGTATATAGTGTCATGCAGCTTATCAGTGAGCGTTTCGAGGCCGTGAAATATTGCCCCTTCCAGGCCAGCGCCACGTTTTTTCTGCTGAAGGGTTGTGCGAACTTCGCGTAATGTGAAGTACCGCAGTTTCTGGTCAGGATAAATTCCGTAGTCAATCACGTAGCCGCTGAAGTTGGGTGCGAATCCGACGACGGTGTAGAACAGTACTTTCTGCTGAATGTCGATGAAGCAGGTGAGCTTATCAACGTCGCCAGGGACTTCGCCACGCTTGAGGCCATTCACTTTCTCAGCAATTTCATCGGTCGTTAAAATATCACTCTGCTCGGAATCGACGACCGGAGCATTCTGGTATTCGGAGAAAAATGCAGACTCATCACGAATGCGAAGGTTGTAGGCGTGCTGGATCGCTGATAGCTCATCTTCATTGAATCGGTCATACCAGCTGACAATCGCGCCTTTATCCATTTCTTCGCGGTTATCGGCATAGAAGGCGGTTGCCTGGCTACCGTCGCCATCGGATCGCAATTCCTCCGCACGCCGCTCCGCATATTCATCCCAAAGGTTGGTAGCATCAGGCCACTTGTAGACCATCTTGGTAAGCTCCCCCTGCCATTCTGGATGCTTTTCCCGATCCAGCATCCGCATCGCCATGTCGTTGTCGCGAATGATTGTGCATGGCATGATGCCGGACATTTTCTGCCCAGGACCTGCGAGTCCCAATATGGCGGTCGCAAGGATTGTTTCTCTAGTGACGCATTGTGACGGACTCCGAGCAGATTCGTCCGTCTGCGGGTCATCGCAAATCACAAAATCAGGCCGGACAGATTTGCCATCCGGTCGTTTGAATTTCATGCCACGGATACGGCCGGTGATTCCAGCACACTTTACAATCGCGCCGCTCGCAGTCGACTTAGGTATCGACGGCAGCACGATTTCTTTTGCTGTCCAGGTGATGTGCGTCCGCTTACCTTTGTAAAGCTGACCGCTTGTTCGATTAACGATGCCATCAAGTTTTTCAATCGGATAACACACCTCAGGAAAGTCTGCCGCAAGCAACTCATTCACCTCGATCTCGGCCTTAATGGAATCAACCATTTGTGCCGCAGCGTCTTCACTCGCACCAATCATGCAAATGAATTTGCGGTGGCCGTAGAGGATTGCCCAGAGTGCCGAGATTTCGCAGAGAGTGGTTTTCCCCGAGCCACGGGGCATGGCTAATGCAAACAAACCACCGGCCAGCACAGCTCGTTCTATCTTATCGATGACTTTCAGATGGTCGTCCGACCAGGGTATATTGAACACTTCTTTAAAGTATGTATCGCAGAACTTGCGAAAAGAAGTTTTGCACGACGTTTTACGTCTACCCGAACGCACGCGTGGCAGCGGAGAGATATCGCGTCCGCTTGCGCTTTGCGCAGCGGTGCGTGTCCGCATCGTCTCTCGATGTTTGTCGTAATAGGTTGATTCAGCTATGAGACAGTCACGGTCTGCGGGTTAGTGAAAGTGTAATCAGCGTGGCTTGAAAAAGAGTAGTATGTGCCAGCGTCTAAAAACAAAGTCGGGGTTACACCGCTTACATTTGTAATCACCGGCCCGGCCACCACATTTTGCCCCGCCAAGTCGGTAGTCACATAAACCGTTGCTTCCGCAACAGGATTTGCACTCGAATCAGTAACAGTCAACGTAATTTCATTAGCACCGCTGCCGACGCCAATGGTTGTTTTCATCTTTTCAATTTTGAAGCTGAATTCTTCTATTCCTGTACGTGTTGAATCGCCATCGTCGTAAGTGAATTCAAATCGAGCTATGCGATCCTGCGTCGTATCATCTTCAATGTCTCCGACCGCAGTGGTATCGCTGGAATCGAGTTCGAGAACATAGTCACCTGATGTGAATGTGCCGCCATTTACACCGTTAATATTCTGCTTGTTTCGGCTGTTGATAATCGCACCGGATGTGGCGTCATAAAGTGTGACGGTGAAAGTCGTCAGCGAGGTAATAGTCACACCCTCAGTGCTTTTCACAGTGCCGGTCAGATTGCAACTTTCGCCGCTCTGGATCGTTATGTAATCGCCTGAGGTGTTTTTGAGTTGAGTAACCATATTTACCTTTCGATTTGTCCGCTGATGTCTGGTGACTTGATCCGTGGTGACGCGATGGACGGAGCTTTAATTCTTGGGGTGTCGATATATAAAATTCCGG
>JAKUOW010000323.1 GCA_022451045.1 Pirellulales bacterium
GCCGAGGGCGATGCTAGGGGTGACTCTGATGAGCACTCCGCACAATTTTTATGGGGTGGTGACATCGGTGACATTGATATCGTTGTTGCTGGCCAATTCCGTCAGGCAAGTCGACTAGCATGGGATGAGCGTCCTGAGCTAGCCAACTCAAGCCTTAGTTTTTCCTCGCAGGCCAACCCAGGAACTTACTGGGTACCTAACCGAGGCGCAGACGGTCTTTATGACGGAACTCGAACTCGTCTAGCCGACCTTGGTTGCGGCGACTCTCGAGACCGATTACAGGACGGCACAATAGCTAGCCCGCGCGGCTTCTGGTCTAGAAATGCTGACGGTAGCATTAATCCCGGACTATGCCGTTTCGAATTCGGTGATAACCACAGTTTGAGGAACCCATACTCGAGCAATCATTTCTACACCAACATGACCTATGAGGCTAGCGATGATCTTACGCTATCCTTTCAAGGTTTCCTGACTAAGATGTCTCAAACCAACTTTGGTTCGACTTCAAACCCAGGTAACGCACGAGCGGTTGAACTTCCAGTGTTCCGAGGAACGCATCCTGGTAACCCCTTCCTTGCGAAGAATGCTGCTGGCCAGCAGTTATATGGTGTTGATGCTAACGGCGACGGGCTACCCGACCGAGGTATGCAAGACCTGAATAACGATGGCTTGATGGACTACCTGCTTGCACCTGGTGGTGGTCTTGACATGAACGGCTTGCCACTTACGGAAGACGTAAAAATGGCTAGCTTAAGAATGCTGGCCAAGCACAACACACTGTCTGCGGCACACAACGCTACCGGTGACAACCCAAGCGGATTGCAGGACATGAACTCTCGCTGGTCAGTTCAGGCGGATTTTAATGTTGAGGCCGTTGTTCCTTTCCTTCAAGGCTGGGAGGGCTTTGCCGCTTATTCTCATTCAAGAAGGACGATAGACTTCCTATCAAATCAGAACTACGACATCGCTGACGTGATCCAGGGTATTAACTGTGACCACATCACAGACCGCGACAAGTGTTACTCACCTTTCGTGTCAGACACCTACCGCATGAGCCAAAACGTCGTTGACGCCGTTGCTGCTCGTGAGAGAGAAGGTGGCGAAGACGATCTGCGTACAATCGACATCGTGCTTAACGGTGAGGCTCCACTAGGCGGCTTTGAATTGCCTGGGGGCCCAATCGGTATGGCGGTCGGATACCAGAAACGTCAAGAATTCGACATGGCATGGCCATCAGCGGTAGAACTTTCCGGTGACGCCTACATCGGCGAACCGAGAAACGCTGCCGGTGAAAAGGTAAAAGAGGTACACACGTACTTCCGTCGTGAAGTTGATGCGGTTTTCGCAGAACTGTCTATACCTGTCCTTGATAACCTTGAGGTTCAGGCTGCGGTTCGACACGAGGATTTCGACACTGGGCAAAAGTCTACTGACCCGAAGTTTGGAATCACTTTTGCACCAACTGATTGGTTAACGTTGCGCGGAACAACTGGTGATGCGTTTATCGCGCCTAGTTTGGGCCAAATGTTTGCTCCTTCTGTCTGCGGACTCGGAGAAATCACTGACCAATTTGGTCCGTTCTCTGGTTTTACAACCCGCTGTCAGCAGGGTAACCAGCAACTTAACAACGAGACGTCTGAGTCAGACTCGTATGGTTTTTATCTTTCCTTTGGTGATTTCAGTTTCTCAGCGACTTACAGTGAGACTGCATTCATCAATCGTATTATCACCGCGTTACCTCTGCAGCTGATTCAGATCGACTACTTCAACTTCCAGCAGGCGACAGGTTTCGCTGGGGACGGCTCGGCTGGAAATCAGCCTAGTCTAGATCAGTTGAAGGCGTGGCTCGCGAGCGGTCAGTCTGATCCAAACATCATCAGGAACCCAGCTGATCCATACGAGATTACGCGGGTTAACACAGGTGCGACTAACGCATCGACGGTGACTGTGAAGGCTTACGACTTCCAAGCTGATTACAGCTTGAATCTTGGCGACATTGGGCAGGATAACTGGGGGCAGATGCGATTTAACTTGCGTGCTACCAACCTAGACAGCTTTGTGTATCAGGAGCGAGTGACTGCTCCGGCAAAAGAGGCCGTTGGAAGGCAAAACTTCGCCACTGGCGCAGCACCAGCCGCGCCTGATTGGAAAGCCAACTTCACAATCGGTTGGACTAACGGTAATCACAACATAACAGCCATTACTCGTTATGTTGATGAAATGATCTACGACGGTAGTGACTTCAGCTTCATTCAGCGATATGCGAATACTACATATCGTAAAGTTGATGTGATCAACCGCTGGGTTGATGCAGACATCAACTACTCCTATCGTGGCTTAGATCTATTCGGTGGAAGCGCCAACTTAACGGTTGGTATGCGTAACGCGTTTGATCGTCAACCACAGAAAGTTAGTCTTTTCGGTGGTGTAGTCGGTGAATTGCAGGACGCACTTGCCCGGATCGTGTACGCAAGGATCTCTTACGACTTCTAACCTTGGTTAAGGTCTAAGCGAGAGAACAAGGCTTGCTCTGCGGCAACGCGGAGCAAGCTTTTTTTATGCCCGCGAAGAAAGTTCTTTTATGGAATAATTCTTTTGGATATCAAGCTGCCAACAGCTTTTAAATGTTTTGTGCACAAATAAACATGAAAGACGCGGAGTTCTTTTTTCAAAGAAAGCCGACTACGACTCATTGGGGGTTACTCGATTTCTTGTGACCTATCACGCAACATACGTAAAATTGCATTCAATTCCCTTAAATACTGGTTTTCCTCAAGAACACTGTTGATTGCTGCCGTCAATTCTTCAAATTCGGCAGCTAGTCGCACTCTTAACTGCTCGGGTGATGCGATGACATCCATTTGATTGTTCCAATCTCTCAAGTTTTGATTGCGAGCTTGCGTTAAGAAGAAGGGCTGACAGGCTCTCTGTGCGATATGCGTCCCTGTCGGGGTCCAGTCATCACACTCAACTTTGAGATGCTCTTCCTCAATACTAAGGTTGAAGACACGATAAAACTCGTCTTCCACTCTCTCTATCTGATCATTGAGTTCAGATAAACTCAAATCATCGATAACAATCGGTTCCTCCTGGGCAGAGATAAGCGTGGTAAAGGAGCAGCTTACAATCACAGCTAGAAGCGTGTTATTTACATGTTTCAAAGTACAACTCCTCGATGAAAGACTAGTCGTCAGACCCGTTGGCGGCTCGATGCTCGGCTTCTCTAACTCGCGCTCCCATTAAAGTGGCAGACATCGCATAATTACCTTCATGACAGGCATACTCGTAAGGGACCTGT
>JAKUOW010000324.1 GCA_022451045.1 Pirellulales bacterium
AGAGCGTGTGCGAGATGTCTCAAAATCGGAAGACAAAGGTGCCATTTGGCAAGCATTTCTGGAGGGGACACAAGAAGAACACCCCGAAAACTATCGCATGGCATCACCACTCTTTCATTTAGATGAAAGTGACCCGCCCTGCTGGTTTGTCACTGGTGAAAAAGATTCACCAAGTACGCGGGCTAGCGCCATTAGAATGAAAATGAAACAATTGGGAATTGAGTCCGGGTTAACGGTGATTAAGAACGCACCACATCCATTTTTTGGGCGGCAGGAATGGTTCGATGAACTTGTTTATGTTGCCGATGCACATTTTAAGAAAACACTGAGGTGAAATTAATGAGCTCTGATGTGTCAAAATATAACCGTATGCAAAACACGGCTAACCGACGGATCTTTCTTGCAGATGGATCGTGCGTGTTGTTAACGGCGTTAATGGCCGGTGGAGGTGCGAGCCTGGCTGCAGCGACTGATCCGGCCGTTAAGTTTGGCCTTGTTACGGATTTACATCATGCCGACAAAGATACGGCGGGCTCGCGACATTATCGCGAGTCAATTCGCAAGCTTGCTGAAGCCGGCCTTGAATTCAACAAGTTTAAGCCTGAATTCCTGGTATGCCTCGGTGATCTCATTGACGCAGCTGCAGATGTCGAAACTGAGCTCGGTTACTTAACTCGTATCGTGAAGGAATTCGACAAATTGAACCTGCCCCGGCACTTTGCTCTGGGCAATCATTGTGTTGACACTCTCACGAAGGCTGAGTTCCTAAAGGGTGTTGGTCAGGAGAAGTCTTACTACTCATTTGATAAAGGCGGCATTCATTTCGTTGTTTTAGATGCCTGTTTCAGGAGTGATGGGATGCCGTATCAACGTAAGAATTTCGACTGGACGGATCCGAATTTATCTGCGCAGGAAGTGGAGTGGTTAAAAGACGATTTGGCAAACAATAAGTCTCCGACTGTTGTTTTTGTTCACCAGCGGCTCGATGATGCAGGGGTTTATAGTGCAAAGAATGCGCCGGTAGTGAGAGGCATCCTGGAAAAAGCCGGAAATGTATTAGCGGTTTTCCAGGGTCACAGTCATGAGAATTCACACCAGCTCATCGGTGGTATTCACTACTGCACAATGGTAGCGATGGTTGAAGGCTCATTTGAACAGAGCAACGGCTTTAGCAGCATATCGGTGTTTGAGGATGGTACAATTCGTCTCACGGGATTTCGTAAACAGAAGTCATACACGTGGGAAAACTAGATTAGACAGCTTCTTATAAAAGAGCGACTTGTAATGAAAACATATGGAATTGATCGTCGCAGCTTTATTCAATACATGGCCGGAATCTCGGCTATACCGACACTTGCGCTCCAGACGGATGGATATGTGGAGACATCGCCAACTTTTTCCAATAACCCCTTTACGCTTGGAGTTGCTTCTGGTGACCCGGAGCCTGACGGGGTTGTGATTTGGACTCGGTTATCCGAATCCCCACTCATAGGTGAATCCACGTTGGCATCTCCGGTGTCGGTAAGTTGGGAAGTAGCCCATGACCGCAAGTTTCGTAAGATTGTTAAGAAAGGTACTGCATTAGCGGTGCCTCAGTTAGGGCATTCGGTTCATGTAGAAGTAGACGGGCTGGCTCCAAATCGATGGTACTTCTATCGTTTTCATGCGGGTAATGAATCAAGCCCGGTTGGTCGAACACGCACAACTCCGGAATATCATGTAATGCCGGATCGAATGCGGTTCGCCTTTACCTCTTGCCAGCATTACGAAAGTGGGTATTTCAATGGTTATCCACACATGCAACAGGAAGATCTCGATCTGGTAATACATCTTGGTGACTATATATATGAATATGCTGGTATCGATAACAGAGTGAGAAAGCATCTTGGGAGCGAGATAACAACCTTGGCAAACTATCGCCAACGCTACTCTCAATACCGACTCGATCAATCATTGCAGGATGCACACCGGCTCTTTCCCTGGTTAGTGACTTGGGATGACCACGAATTTGATAATAATTACGCGAATCTCGTCTCAGAAGAAGACGGTATTTCACCGGAAGCGTTTCTTGCCCGACGAATGAACGCATACCAGGCGTATTATGAATTCATGCCGTTGCGCCGAAGTGCGTTTCCTCAGGGCCCGCATATGAAACTCTATCGAAGCGTGCGCTACGGTAGGCTGGCTGATTTCTTTGTGTTAGACACAAGGCAGTATCGAACGGACCAGCCAAACGGTGACGGGCAAAAGCCCAAGATTGGTAAGGCGATTGATCCAAATGGAAAACTTCTTGGCGATGAACAAGAACACTGGCTGATGTCAGGTCTTACGCAATCCAAGGCGACATGGAATATCCTTGCCCAGCAAATTATGATGGCTGATTTGAATCGCGGAGATGAGAATGAAGCAAGGTACAGCATGGATCAATGGCCCGGCTATGAGATAAGCCGAAAACGCCTATTGCAGTTCTTCCATGACAGGCAGATACCGAATCCGGTTGTACTAACCGGTGATATCCACGTTAACTGGGTGAATGACTTGCTTTTGGATTCAACGGCAGATAACTCGCCGGTTGTTGGGACTGAATTTGTCGGCTCATCGATGAGTTCGAGCGGCAATGGTGGCAATTTCATCGCCGAGTATGAACGGGCGGCACAGCAAAATGACTTTGTGAAGTGGTATAACTCGAACCGGGGTTACGTCTCATGTGATCTAACACCGAACAACTGGACTTCACATTTCAGGGTTACACCCTTTGTGGATAAACCTGGCGCGCCGCTGATTAAAAAGGCGAGCTTTGTCGTAGAGGCGGGTCGGCCGGGTGCACATCCTGCGTAGGCTAGCGTTTTTTGGATTCCCAAGCCAATTGTTTATGTAGAAACTCATAGGTGCCCACGCCGTTTATAGTGTGTGGTCCATTGAAGAACTCGATCTTTGCCCTTTGGCCGATCCCTAATAAGTCATAGTGTTTTCGCACCCTTCCGAATTCGCTGGTTACCCACTCTGTTGGATAGCCGCCGTCCAGATAACCGTGCTCAACCATAAACGGCCGAGGTGAAATCAGCATCGCAAGTTCTGCGTAATTTGCTACGTGTCCAATATTCCATTCTGGAATTTCATATTCCGAAGTGAACGCATATCCGTATCGGTCTTTGTTTGTTGTGATCACACGAATCCAGTCAGTAAAGTCTCCAGAGCATATCGACAAACAGTAGCCAGGTACGAATGGCGGAACGCGCATTGCCGTCTTGCCGCCGTAAGACAAACCGTAAAACGCGATGCGATCTTTATCGA
>JAKUOW010000325.1 GCA_022451045.1 Pirellulales bacterium
CGTCGGCGAGATCCAGCGATAAATCATCTAAATCGAGGTTTCCGTCGCCGAGAGAAAACTTGGTGTTCTCATTTGGATCCTGTTCGCCGTCGTCCTCGCTCTCGTCGTCGAGCAAGTCAAGTTCACCGGAGAGATCGAGTTCCATACTCTGATCTGGCTCATCCATTAACTTTAGGACGTCATCGATCTCGTCGGCGAGTTTGAGATCACTATCGCCCGCGGCTCCCTCACTAGTGATGACAGATCCTTCTCCGCCTTCGTCTGCCAGTGCGGATGCATCGTCGCCGAGCGTTATACCCTGCTCGGCTGCGTAGCGATGTAGCTCTGCTGCCTTAAAGCTGAAACCGTCGTCGGAACGGACGCCGTTGATCTTGGATTCTTGCGCCAAAGTGCGCAATTCATCCGCAGTAATGTTCAGCAGCTTCGCAGCTTCGGAAAGGCTTAACAAGTTAGCCATGGTTTACTCCACGATCTCGCGACAATTGTCGCATCCAATAAACACACTTGGCTCATGCGAATCCCCCCTAATTGGACTCGTCACGGAGGTAATTGCTGCTATGACCCATAGGGCGCGTCATAACGGCAATCCCGTTTGTGCGCATAATACTACCTACTTCTCAGGTTCGGCATTATAAAACACCGTCCTTTAGGCTGTTTTTGTAGCATTTTGTAGCATGGCAACAGCTACGAAGATATTATTAGGCCTGATGAAGGAAAAAGCCAATCATTGATATGCAGAGTTTGGCCGTTACCGGACCCTTACCGTATTAGACTCTGGATTTCACGAGGTGTAGGGCTGGTCGCGTTAAATTCGTCTACATGAAAATCCCAATACGCATTTCGCGAGCTCTGTAACGTGATTTTACCACTCCCTGAATCGACCGAATACACCGAAATATGCTTAGAATCCGGATCGACGAGAATAAGCTGAGTTCCAGTGTTGGTAGGATTGGAGATACTTAGCAGTTTGGTTCCCGGAGTACGCTGATTGGTTTGGGCATGCGCATCGGTTTCGAAATTCTGATAGATCAGCAAGGTCGCTGCTAACAAAGCTATAATTAGGCTGCCTGTAACTGTCACATTGCGCATTTTTGCATTTCCTTCATGAAATGTCTGCTAACCCTACCTTTGTAAGGCGTTTGGTGATGGTACATTCTATAGATCGAGTCGATTCACACAATATTGATTGGCTCGATAGACAAAATTGTTGCTCAACCAAGTCGACACCTTAGATGATCAGTGGTTCAGTGGTAGATTACTAGGATTTGCCGCGGATCGAATACAAAAGGCGTTTATATGTACGGAATTACTCGTGAAATAGATTTCTGTTACGGCCATAGATTGCTTAATTACGATGGGAAGTGCCGTCATTTGCATGGCCATAATGGCCGTGCGGTTATTACGATTGCTGCTGATACGCTTGACGACCGAGGCATGGTGTTTGACTTTTCTGATGTCAAAAAAGCGGTCGCGACCTGGATTGATGAGAATCTCGATCACCGGATGCTACTCTGCAAGGATGACCCCGTTGTCCCAATTCTGGAAGAATTGGGAGAACCAATGTTCTTAATGGATACAAATCCAACAGCTGAGAATATTGCCAAGTTAATCTATGAGGTAACCGCCGACCATGGATTTCCAATCATTGAAGCTAGCTTATGGGAAACCCCCAAGTGCTATGCGACTTTTCATGGATAGGCCGCTGTTAGGGTTGTTGTTCTAAAACCCCTTAAAAAAAGTACCCATTTGGTACCGCAATCGTTCGATATTTCCTGAGAATCTGTAACGATTGTGCCGATTTTTATGATTGAGTGCCCTTGCGCGACAAGCTGTAGCTGCGCGCACGTATTGTGGGGCATGAAGTAATCAGCCAAGACAGCAAGGCAAGTGAGACTTAATGAGTAAGAGCAAATCGCATACAACATCCGGCATGCTTCGATCACTCGGTTGGCCACTTTTCTGGGGCGCGCTGCTGAGTATGGGCTTTTTTAAGCTCATTCAGGATGGGCCACTGGCCAGTGAATTCACACAGAGATATTTTCTGGGTCATCCGGTTGCAATTGCCACGGCGTGTATGTTTTTCGTCGGCCTTGCCGCATTGTTGTTACGCTTTTTCAGTGTCTTTGGAGAGCTCACGACACTTAATGAAGTTGCGTTACCGGAAAATGCGGATGGCGGTGATTCAGTTAATGACTCATATACGCTGATTTCACAATTGGAAGAAATGCCACGTCGGTTGAAAAAGGGGTACATGTGGAGACGGCTCCACGCAGTATTGTGTGCAGTGAAACGCAATGGAACTGCAGACAATATGGATGCACACCTTCGCAATCTCGCTGAAGACGATTTAGATAGTCAACAAGATGGATATGGACTCGCGAGGATTATCATCTGGGCTACCCCGATGCTTGGTTTCCTTGGGACAGTAATCGGAATCACGGCTGCGTTAGGAGATATGGCAACTCAACAACTTGGCGATGATTTACAGGGAGCTATGCAGGGATTACTCAGCGGATTATACGTTGCGTTCGACACGACAGCTCTGGCACTAACCCTCTCGATAGGATTGATGTTTACCCAATTCCTGGTCGATCGTGTGGATTCTCACTTACTCACTTGCGTATCTGTAAATTGTCTCGATCAGCTGGGGAGCCGGTTTGCTACCGAGCCTAAAAATCAGGCGTCGGAACTTAGTCGTGAAGACATTGCGACCGCACTATCGGAATCTCAAGCAAAGCTATTCGCATCAGCCATGGAAAGTGTGCAGGAGAACTGGGAGGAATGGATAGCATCAACAGGCTCCGGCATGCGTGATATTGTTGCTGCGGCCTCCCAAGGACTTGTAGATTCTCAGCAGGTCGTTTTGCAACAACTTGTGGATCACCAATCTCAAATGCACAAGACGGTTGAAGCAACGAGCGATGTCATTCGTCTAGAGACAGCGCTGAACAACAATCTGCGGCAGCTGTCAGAAGCTGGCCACTTTGAACAGGCGGTGATGAGTTTGTCGGCTGCGGTGCAGTTACTCGCTGCCCGCACAAACGCGGTTGAATCACCGGAATTCCAAAATGGACAGGACCGAGCTGCATGAGACGTCGCAAACGGCGTAATGACGTTACGCCGACCATGTTTCCATTTCTTGCTGTGCTGATTTGCACGATGGGTGCACTGATTGCGCTATTAGTGATTGGTGTGCAGCAGGCTCGCGTGCATGCAAATCACGTCGTTGACCAACTTGCAGAGGATCAGTTGGCGAACCAAGAGGAATTGCGCAGACAGCAAATCCAACTTG
>JAKUOW010000326.1 GCA_022451045.1 Pirellulales bacterium
CCAGAATACCAACTCCCTGCATTAAACTTGCTGACCGATGTGATGCGTCCGTCGCTAAGGCAGGATGACTTTGACATGGAAAAACAAGTCATCCTTGAAGAGATCGCTAAGTATGCAGATCAACCACCGTTTGGCGCGCATGAAATGGCTCTGGCACTGCACTTTGGTGATCATCCACTCCACCACAGCGTCCTTGGAACAACAGAATCAGTAAGTGCACTATCTCGCGACCAGATGCTTGAATACTTCAATCGTCAGTACAGTCCAGGGAATTTAAAGCTTGTGTTGGCAGGAAATGTTGACTTTGATGCCGTGGTTGATCAAGTCGAACGAGACACGAAGCACTGGACACCCTTTGATGTAACCAGAGACACGCCACGTGCCGTCGGCACTGGTGACTCTAAATTCGTACGCAAAGAAATGGCTGCTCTGGACTACACCATCCAGCTATACGACGGCCCAAGTGCCACGGATCCGACACGATATGCCGGTAGAGTAATGTCCACCATTTTTGGAGATGATAACGGCAGTCGCATGTTCTGGGAGTTTATTGACACCGGTAAGGCCGAGTACGCAGTACTGGAAAGCTGTGAGTATCAGGGCACCGGTGCATTTCTTAGTTACCTCTGCTGCCAACCATCTCAGTATGATGCCAATATCCAGCGAATTGCTGAAATGCTCGCCGACCTAAATGAGACCGGCATCACAAATGACGAACTTGAATTGGCGCTCAGCAAGATCTGCTCGCACATCGTCCTGCAAAGTGAGCGACCAGCAAGCCGTATGTTTTCTGTGGGTGCTAACTGGTTACAGCGTGGCACCTACCACACCGTCAGGGAAACCATTGATCAGTACAAAGCAGTTACCCGGGACGACATACAAAACCTACTTACCCAGTTCAAGCTAGACCGACCGACAACTGTTAGTGTGGGACCGGAGAAGTAGTGCGTATTCATTATTAAACTCACCACATTCTCCGTGGTGAGCTTTAAGCAAAGTACCTGATTACATTGACGGTTTGGCGACATGTTCCTAGCCGCTGCCTTATGACAACGCACCACTAACATGAATTAAACGAAAGCGATATATTTGGGCGTAGTACACACTGCGATTCGCAAAGAAGTCGCGTCTATAAATCAAAGAAAGAGATCACGAAACGAACAACTATGGAACGCTCACTTATCCTTCTTAAACCGGACTGCGTACAACGACGACTGATGGGAGAGATCATCACCCGTTTTGAAAAAAAGGGGCTCAACATCATTGCCATGAAAATGTTGCAAGTAACGCCCGAGCTAGCGCAACAGCATTACGCAGAACACGTTGAAAAACCATTTTATCCCGGGCTTGAGGCCTTTATTACAGGTGCTCCCGTGGTGGCAATGGTAATCGAAGGCATCGAGGCAATTCGCGTTGTGCGAGACACGCTTGGCGCAACCAATGGACGCAACGCTGCACCCGGTACGGTACGAGGGGATTACAGCAGTAGTCGCCAAATGAATCTGGTTCATGCGTCAGATGGTGAAGAGTCAGCAGCCAGAGAAATCAATCTCTATTTTGATGAAAACGAGATTTGCCCATACACACCAACGCTTACTCCATGGCTCAAAGCAGCCGATGAGTAAGCCGCGTTGATGGCTCATGCCAGGGAGCATTTCGATGGCACAATTCGGTGACCGATTAGTACAAGCGGTTCGGAGAACCAACACACCAACATTGGTCGGTATCGATCCGCGACTGGCCAATCTTCCAGACCCGATTCGCCCGTCTGTAAGTGCCCCTGCGGCCGAGCAAATTGCCGAGGCTTATCTAGCCTTCAGCAAGGGAATCATCGATGTCGTCGCATCATTGGTACCAGCGGTAAAACCGCAGTCTGCATTCTTTGAGCAAATCGGGCCATGTGGCGTCCGCGTACTAGGTGATGTCGTGCAGTATGCCCAGCAAAAGGGACTGCTCGTGATCATGGATGCCAAACGCAATGACATTGGGTCTACCGCTACCGCATATGCTCATGCATATCTTGGCGAACGTGGCAGCAATCCGCTTGCAAGTGACTGCCTTACTGTCAGCCCTTACCTTGGCCAGGACAGTATTGAGCCGTTTTTAGAAGCCGGACAGCCACACGGTAACGGCATTTTTGTGCTTGTGAAAACATCTAATCCTGGCGGTGGACTGTTTCAGGATCTCGTTGCGGACGGACAGTCGGTTTACAACCATGTGGCAAACCTCGTAAACGATTTAGCATATACACACAGGGAACCCAACGCTGACCACCCGTACGGCCCGGTCGGCGCAGTTGTGGGTGCAACATATCCGGAACAGCTGGCCGAATTGCGAGAAAAAATGCCAAACACATTATTCCTCGTTCCGGGGTTCGGTGCACAAGGCGGCGGCGCCGCCGATGTGAAGGGTGCATTTGACGAGGATGGCATCGGCGCAATTATTAATAGTTCACGTGGTATCATATTCGCACACCAGCGAGATGAATACAAAGACCGCTTTGGTGATGACCGCTGGCAAGAGGCTGTCGAAGCAGCAACACTCGACATGATCGAACAACTTCGCGCAGTTATCTGACAAGAAAGCGCACTCAACGTGAATCAATCGCCACGCAAACAACCCTTGGTTCCTGCGAGGGTTGTGATTTTTCTCTTACTAGCCACTGCACTAATCGTTTGTGGCTTCAAGCTTGGCTGGTTCGATGGCCCTGCATTACTACAAAAGCTGGCTGACATTCAAGATGACATTCGCAAATATGTAGATGCCAACCTGTTCACCTCGGTAATCATAGCTTCTGGAATTTACATCGGACTCTCAACCATTGCGTTTCCCTTTAGCGTGCTTGTCTCGATTTGTATCGCTACCGTTTTTCCATATTATCTCGCGGTACTCTTTGTTACGATTTCAGCAACCATTGGCGCTACATGTGGTATGTTGCTGAGCCGTTACCTATTTAGAGACATGCTGCGTCGTTGGTTTGGCGAAAGATTCAAGCAATTCGATGAATTGTGGCAACGGGATGGAACCTGGTTTCTCGTCTCAATGCGACTGGCACCGTACGTTCCGTTCTTCACGATTAATGTGTTTAGTGGGCTCACAAATATGAAAGTCCGCACATTCTTCTGGGTTACGCTCATTGCTATTCTGCCGGCAACGATGGTCAATTTGTTCGTCGGAAGCCAATTGGAGCCGCTACGAGAAATAGCCGACAACGGAATTCCATCGCTGTTGACTTGGGAGCTTGTCGTGGCACTCTCGATACTTGCCGTTATGCCACTTG
>JAKUOW010000327.1 GCA_022451045.1 Pirellulales bacterium
TTCTTGAATTCCAGCGAGCAATGTTTGCGCTCGGTTATGACTATGACGACGATGACCTACGCGAGATCTTTCACGCTGCCGATGAGAACGAAGACGGTGTGCTGGACATTGATCGGTTTCTTGACCATTTCGAAGAAGATTTTGAATTTGATTCAAATGCTGAAACCAAGAAATAAATTAGTCTTCGCAAGTCACCATACCAGCACGACGCCGCAATTCTCCTTTTCTCGAACTACACGACCCCAAACGTGTGCGCCAATAGTGGATTCTTATATTCACATTTTCGTCATATAATAGCGCCATGCTCTTTTCCCCACATAAACTACTCTGTACCCTACTGCTCCTCTTCTCCGTCTCTCAAGTCACGCGTGCTGATGACGGCGAACGCCTCTTCGCACTTAAGGTACTGAGCACGTTTAAATCAAAATGCTTCTCTTGCCACAACGCAGCAAATAGAGCTGAACTCAAGGGTGAGTTCGACATGAGTAGCCTATCAGGGTTATTACAAGGTGGTGAATCAGCTGAACCAGCAATCGTACCGAATCAACCAGAGAATAGTCCCTTACTTAACGCCATACTCTGGGAGGGTCTGGAGATGCCCCCAAAAGAGAATGACCGGCTCACCTCTCAGCAAATCAGTGACATACGCAAATGGATTGTTCTCGGTGCGCCTTGGCCAGACGACAAAACTATCGCAGCAATCCGTAAGGAACACTGGGGTGATAAAATCACATCAGACGGCGAATTAGTTTCCACCAGCGGTGGTCTGTCAGAAGAGTGGACATATCGCCGATACAAACCGGAAAACATTTGGGCCTTTCGAAAACTACCTCCCGCTCGCGTATTTGGAGAGGATACCCAACCCATCGATCACTTCGTTAGTGCCCGATTAGCAGAGGCAGGATTCTCCCTTGCACCTGTCGCCAATCCCGAAATGTTAGTACGTCGGGCTTACTTCGATCTCACTGGGCTGCCACCTACACCACAGGAATCCGCGGCATTTCTTTCACAATGGAAAACTGATCCTGATTCTGCCTGGGAGGATCTCATTGACCGGTTGCTTGCAAGTCCTCGGTATGGCGAACGGTGGGCTCAACATTGGCTTGATGTAGTTCGCTATGCAGACACTGGCGGCTACTCCAATGATTACGAACGGTCCAATGCATGGCGTTATCGAGATTATGTCATCCGGTCTCTAAATGGCGACAAGCCTTACAACCAGTTCATTGTTGAACAGATTGCCGGAGACGAACTGACTGACCGTTCAATTGCCAACCGTATCAATGACCAGAAGGCCGTAGCGGCTGCCCGCTACGTCGGCGACTATAACCCGCAAGAAGCAGAGTGGATTGTGGCAACGGGGTTCTTAAGAATGGGCCCTTTCGACAATGCGATGGTTAAGATCCCGACGGCTAGGCAAATATTCATCGATGACGTCGTCAATTCAGTTGGACAGACATTTTTATCCACAACACTGCGATGCGTTAAGTGTCACGATCATAAGTTCGACCCCATTCCCACACGCGACTACTATCGGTTCTATGCAGCGTTTGCTGCAACACAATTAGCAGAGCGTGCTGCTCCTTTACTCGAACATGAAAACCAATCCGACTTCGCATCCAATCGTGACCATGTTCAATCGATGCTTGCCTTTGCAACATCTCGGAAACTGGCGTTGGAAAAGAAACGCGAGGACGCTGCACGAAAGTGGTTTGCGCAACGCGGGTTAGATTATAAAAATGTAAATCAACGCCGTGCACTTCCCGACGACGTAAAACCACCTCGCCACGTCGGTCTAAATACCACGGAACAGGGACAGCTAAAGGTTTATACGCAGGATGAATGGATCTGGCGGCGACGGCTCGAGAGATTCCAACCGATGGCTCAAAGTGTCTTTAATGCAGCTGATTCACAAATAAAACAGCTGAACACACGGTCATTACGCATTATTAAGGCAATAAACAATAATGCTACAACTCATTCGACGATTTTCGAAGGAGGCGCATTAGAGGCGAAGGGTAGCACCGTTCAGCCAGGGGTATTGAGCACTTCTGGACTCCCCTCGGCAAATCCAACCGCCCAATCTCACCTATTGCCAAAATTGATAAACGGTCGCAGATTAGCTCTAGCCAAGTGGATTGCTAATGACGACAACCCGCTTACGACGCGTTCCATTGTTAACCGCATCTGGCAATATCATTTCGGCAAGGGCATTGCCGCAAACAGCATGAATTTCGGTACCACCGGCGCTAAGCCCACCCATCCCGAATTACTCGACTGGCTTGCCGCGAATTTTGTAGAGAACGGATGGCGGATAAAGCGACTTCATAAGCTCATTATGACGAGTCGTACATATATGCAGTCGACAACTCGACGAGATCTTCAGGTCTTGGAGGAAGTCGATCCCGAAAACACGCTACTCGGCCGTTTCATACCGCGGCGACTATCAGCAGAAGAAATACGTGACGCGATGCTATCCGCCACTGGAGAACTAAACTTGGCAATTGGTGGCTTACCCGTTAATCCGGAGATCAACATGGAGGTTGCCTTGCAGCCCCGTATGATTCAGTTTTCCATTGCCCCTGCATACCAACCCTCGCCGTTACCAGCACAACGGCATCGCCGTTCGATATACGCTTACAAGGTGCGGGGGCAAGCTGATCCATTCCTGGAAATATTCAATCAACCTAATCCTAATGAATCGTGCGAAGTTCGAGATCAAATGTCAGTCACACCCCAGGCATTTACGCTACTTAACAGTGACGTTACCAACTCCAGGTCTATCGCGATGGCACAACGCTTAGAAAAGGACTCATCAGTTTTGACGACAAAGATTCAGCGTGCATTTTCCCTTATTTTAGGAAGGGCGCCATCCGCTTCCGAATTACGGCGCATGCGGCAATACGTTTCTGACATGACAAAATATCATCAGGTGAATC
>JAKUOW010000328.1 GCA_022451045.1 Pirellulales bacterium
TGCTTCTGCTGAATCATTTGCAGCTGCTTCTTACGATGTATCCGTATTCCTTTCGGCAATATCTTCGTTGGCTTCTGCATCTTTTTCAGCGGCTTCACCTCCATCCTTCGCAATAGAAGGAGCCGACTTGCGTTCTATACCGTCCAAGATCACCGCTGCGATAATTCCAAGTAAGAAAAACAAGCTTAGAATTGAAATGGCTATCACCAGCTTCTTTCGACCGCCAGAACTGTGCCTGTCTTGACTCTCCGAAAACTTACCAACTTCCACCGTTTCGCGGTTCTTATGCCCGTCTTGATTTGATTGTGCTTGAGTTGCCGATTCCGATATTGGAGGCGGTTTTAGACGTAAGTCAGGGCCGCCAATCGGTGGCCGAGGACCGCTAACGGGTGATTGAGCACGAGTAAAACCCTCGCCTGTTGAGTGGCCAGATTCCGCCGCTCGCGGATGTGCTAACGTTCTATTTCCTGTTTTTGCCGCTTCCAGTGCTGCCCTAACCATCTCAGAGTCCAAGACAGTCATGTTTTCATTTAGGTCAATCGTTCCTGGATCAAGTGATACCCGTTCAGCATTCGGGGTTCCATGTGGAATAAACCTCAAACGGCAATCGGTGTTTTGTACATGTGCTGAGTAATATGTGCTGAAAGTCGTATTCCAACGAGCCCCAGGAGGCAACAACCAAAAAATATCTTTCACTAATGACAATAACTGTGAGTGCTGGTCCTGACGATACAAGACAGTCACAATCTGCTGGGTAGAATTAGCCAGTCTCCCAGCTATTTCACCAACGATTTCCGGTTTAACACCGAGTGAATTATGTGACGCCATAGGTGACGTCGGACAAGGTGGATTTGGTATAGACCGTATGTCCTCCCGCTGAGGTGGTTTTTCCCACCTTTTTATTGATGGGGGTAGCAAAAGGCTATCGATTAATGCTGCAGGGCCTGACACATTGCGTTCGTCTGGATCCAATGCAATGTGATGCGCCAGCAGATTTGATCGCCTTGAATAATCCAATCCTGCATCGCTAACTCGAGATAGTACGCACAGCTGCTTCCCACCGAAACTAACTTTTGCATACTGAAAATTAGTGGGGTTTAGTGCATCGTTGGCAGTGTTTGGCGGATAAATATGAGTGTATTGGCTGAGAGACTCGAGCTGACGCTGTAGTGCCGGTGCCATCCCATTAGAAGCGACCACGGTACAATACCCCTTACTTCCAGGAGCTAAGCCACGCGGTACAGACGTATAGATTATCTGATGTGCCATTAGTCTATAATCACTTCCGATAGGGAATAATTTGGCAAGAGTGTGTTAAAGCCATAACTAATGGCACTTCAGCCCAAATCGGTGTCAAAGAAGATGGCCGATGGGATAGATTCCCTGTGCTATCTTCTTCCGGGCTACATCCAGTAGAACTGACTGGCACATAGTAAACCGTTTCTGAGACACTTTCTGCAGCAGAAACGAATTCAGGACTGTGTTGAAAAAGTAAATCTCTAACTAAATCAGAGTATTCTTTGACAGCTCGGTGATTGAAGACTCTTGAAGATTCATCTGCTACACGTAAGGCAACTGGTGGTAGTGGTTCATCCAATAGTGGCTTCCAAACATCATACTTGTTTACAATTACAACTAATGGGGTCTTTATCTTCTGATCTTCATGAATCCCCTTATACGTTTTAATCCGATATGCGGCTTCATTTAGCGTGACCTCCTGTTGTGACGTCGACATCGCATTTGTGACTTGCAAGTCATTTGTTTTGCCCATTAGCGAGTGACGAAATGCATGTGATTGGCTTGGGTCAAAAAGAAACAACAACATGTCTGCATGAGCCATATGTCGTGTCACAGGTGAATCGCTATTGTCTTGTCCAGGCAAAAATGACTCGCCTGCATTGTCATAAATGCAAATGATCCTTGCATTACTATCCATGCTTCCGTGGCGCATGTGACCGTCAACTGTTCTTACGTTAAAAAGAAACGGTTGTGGTAATTGAATGACATTGCTACCAATTTTCACTTGCTTATATCCAAAGCCATCGCCAAATTCTTGTGTTTTGGCCAGCTTTACCAATTTATCACCATTGGGATTAAGAAACTGTTGTTCGATATAATCGTTGAGAATCAGATTGGTTTCAGGTGAAGAATCGGCAAATGAAACACGAAAAAGTCTTGGTAGGTTTTGTTTAAGCTGATGAACCATTGATGTGAGAAAGTAAGTCTTACCACTTCCAGGCGTGCCGATTACAGATATGAATAATGGAGGTAGTTGTAGTAGCGATCTAGGGATGGATAAATGGCAATTTGGACAAGCTAGCTTATGGCAATCATGGTTATTCGCATCCACTGCGTTGCCTGCAACATTGAATTGTGACGGTAAGAATCGCCGTTGGAATTGTTCACCAAGTTTTGGATCACCGAGAAGTTCTGAAGACTCTGAGATCCACTTCACATCTTCTGGTGAGTAGTCCGCCCAGCAATATGGGCATGTGACATTTGCTCGCAGACCAAGGTCTGCGCGATTTAATTCAATTCCACTCATTATCAAACCAAGACATTCTTGTTTTATTTTTCTATTGTTTTTCTATACCGAATTCTAATTCAAGACAGGCATAGAATTCTATTAATCTAAATGGAAAGTAAAGCAGTATTAACAAAACAAACGACTTACTGAACTCAGAGTTACGGAAAAAAACAGCTGCTTCGCTGTTCAATCACACAAGGGAATTGCTGGATCTTCCGAATTATACAATCGAAAAAATGGACGAGATGATAAACGCAGCTTGCGCATAGTGTTGTCACGTAGTAGCCGCCAACTCGATCTTGTTTGATTAATTCACTTCTTGGGTAGGCGGGCATGTTCAATTCTCCTTCTTCAGCTATCAATTCTCCTTCTTCAGCTATCAATTCTCCTTCTTCAGCTATCAATTCACTATTGACCGGCCTAGAAGAGAGATAATGAAATCCAAGAACGCTTGTGACAACAAGCACTGGCTGCTAGCTGGCACCGATTTTGTCACACCAATACGACGAGCCAAAGCCAATACATGCCTGTCTTGTTTTTAGTTATGCGATTATGTCGTGAATCACATCACCATGTACATCGGTAAGCCGTATATCTCGACCACCATGACGATAAGTTAATTCCTCATGATCGATGCCCATCAGGTAAAGCACGGTTGCCCACATGTCATA
>JAKUOW010000329.1 GCA_022451045.1 Pirellulales bacterium
CCACTAATCGCAAGTAACCGGGATGCTCATGGTTTTGCGTACCCATTTGTGTTGCGAGCTTCATTTTCTTTGTTAGTTGCGTTATGACGCGAGCTTCTTCAACGGTGTGCGTCAGTGGCTTTTCACAATAAACATGCTTTCCGGATTTGAGTGCACGAACAGTTGCCGGTGCATGTTGATGATCCGGTGTTGCGACGACAACCGCATCGATATCATTACGGTCGATCAGTTTGCGATAGTCGGTATATTGGTCTGCATTTGGGTGACGCTGTCCTGCACCTGTGAGGCGATTCTTATCTGTGTCACAGAGTGCCACGACATTTTCACCACCCATGGCTGCTAAGTCTGCAGCACCTCGCCCGCCAACTCCAATGACACCTACATTTAAGCGTTCATTGGCGCCTTTCGCACTTGATGGCAGGAACATCGGTGCGGTACCGGTTAACGCGGATGCCGCCAAAAAAGAACGACGTGATAAGTTATTTTTCTTGGCCATCATGAGGTCCTTCTGTTTGTTCTTGCTTGATTTGGCTAGCCAGCAGTTTATTTACATGCGGCAATACGTCGTGCTCATAAGTAAACTCACCGCTGTTGTCATCTGGGAACGTCTTGGCAACCGCTCCACTTTGGTCGTAAATAATCACGGTTGGTAGGGCATATGAATTCACTTTCTTAAGCACTGTTTCATCGCTATCTTTGGAGATGAAGTTTTTCACCAGGCCAACGTTGTTGGTTTCTGTTCCATTTATGCGGTTTAGAAAGGCATCTGCTTCTGCCTGCTGTTGTTCGACACTATCATCTTCCGCGCCTGTGTAATTCAGGTTTACAGAAATGCACTTAACGTGATCACGATTTTCAGATTGTAGGTTTACCAGGTTTGGAAACTCCCGCATGCACGGTGGGCAGAAGTTGGACCACAGATCGAGGACAACGATCTTGCCTGCATGTTTATTGATTTCGTTTTCTATCTCTTCCCAGCTGGCAGGTGTCGTCGTCAATTTTGGGCCGGAACAGCCAAAAATTGTGGCCAGCAATAACAGTGGCATAAGTCTGTACGAAGGGGTAAGTATCATGATGCGTCTCAATCTGTCACTTATTGCAGAATTGATTTTACGTTTTCTGTGATGTTATGTACGTCGTCTGCTGACAGTGCCTCTTTGTCAGTTGCGTAGTTTGCTCGAATCTCCAGGCCTCGCCAAAAGAGCACGGTGAACGATGCTTTCTTTGCGATCTTATAGTTAGCCGGTCCCGCTGAACCGTTGTAAACCGTTAGCGGCACATTTCGAATTTTATGTTTCTTCCCAAACTGTTTAAGTGTGGCTTCGGCCGCTACGGTATCCTCTGCCAGAAGGCACAGAAAGGCGCGTAGCTGGCTGCCGGAGTTACCCTCGACGAGGTTGTCTACTTTCTTGACCAAACTGGCCAAAGAGTCGCTGGTCTCGCGAACAAAGATCGCGATAACCGGGCGACCACCAAAGACTCACCTATAGCATACGGTTTTGCCTTTGTGTGGTCCCGTCAAATCAGTGACGTCAAAAGCATCGGCAAAGTCACCGACAGGCAATCCGGAAGTGACGTCACCGCATAAGTGTGATGTCATCAGTGCAGTTGCAATTATCGCAAACATTGCAGGTGTGCGATTGTTCATGTGAATGGCTCTATATTCGATAATTTGCGAACTCCGTCACACAATAAACGCGTGATTTTGCGGAGTCTCATTGAACAACTTATTATACCATTGGTTTAGCGGAATAACGCAAACGGACGACCTTTGCAAACCTAAGCAATATCAGGAATGACATGTACCATACAGACGAACAAGCACAGGCGTTGATGGCTGAGGCGATCGACCAGATGAATCAATACTATGTTGATCGTGGGATCTTTCAGGGTAAGTTTGGCTACGGCACGCGTCCGGCTGTCATCGTTGTTGACTTTGCACTTGGGTGGACAGATGAGTCGTATGCTGGCGGAACTGCCAGGCTCGATTCCCCTGTAGAAAACACCGCTCGGCTTATCGCCGTTGCTCGTCAAAAAGATATTCCGATTGTCTACACTACTAGTCCGTTTCGACCTGAAGGTGCCGATCAGCCCTTTAAATCTGCCGCTGATGAATCTTCGAAGTACAGGGAATGGGATGCCCGTGCTGTTGAAATTGATGATCGCGTTGCACCGTCAGCGTCGGATCTGGTTATTGAAAAAGAGAATGCGAGTGCGTTCTTTGGTACCCATTTGATTGGTTACTTGACCCAACTCAAAGTCGATACCGTCCTGATAACTGGTTGCAGCACTAGCGCCTGCATCAGAGCCACTGCAACCGACGCGAAAAGCTACAGGCTTAAGCCTGTGATCGTCTCGGATTGTGTTGGTGATCGTAGTGCAGCAGCTCACATTTTCACGCTTGCGGATATTCAGGCAAGATTTGCAGACGTAGTCTCTCTGGATGACTCTTTAGAATATGTTGAGTCTCTATGAGACCAGTGCCGACCGTAACCCGGCAACGAGTGGCTCGATGTCGCGTTGACGAAGTGCGACCGGATGAATCATGAGCAATCCATCGTCAAGCAAACCGTGGTTAATATAGATCGGCGTTGACTGGTTCCTAAGATTCCGGCAAACATCAAACGCATCCATACCGGCCTCTGCTACATCAATTAGCAGACGTGGAATCGAAGCCGGGCCATTATCCTGATAACTGAGGACGATGCCGCAGTCTGAGATGCTCGATTCGATTTGTCGCAGTACGTCCATGCAGTTGCTGTGCAGGTCTTCCGGATTCTCATTTAGAAATTCTTCTAATGCGGCCAGTACGGCCAACACTTCTTCCTTGGCGACTTTCATGCCACGCCCTAATCCGTGTCGTGGCATACCGGTCAATTTGGACTTATCAATTAGTGACGCAGGTGGATCCCATAATTGTGGATGGTCATCCATATCGAGCATTTGCAGAGCGGAGCTTGCGATCAGATCTTTATCTCCAAGCAATATCCCGGTTGCCTGGGGACCACCGATGACCTTGCCGCCACTAAAAGCAACGAGGTCTACTCCGCATGTTGCGAGCTTTTTGAAATTGTCATGTGGCGGTAGTTCGCCTGCAGCATCCGCAATAATGGGCAAGTCATGTTGCTTGGCTAATGTAATTATCTCCGCCAATGCCGGCCGGGAACTGTTTTGAAT
>JAKUOW010000033.1 GCA_022451045.1 Pirellulales bacterium
CGCTGCGGATAGCAGGACTGAGTAAAAGACTGAAAGAAGGAGCAGAAGGATGTGTTGTTTTATAGTATTCATGCCCAAGTTTTATCACGAAGCTTGGTTAGAATCCACAAATCGATTCATCTTTGCGAAGTCTACAGTTTCATAAAGAAGAAGTATTCCGAATATGGCTCGAAGCTGTCGTCCATGTGCCGGATGTGACCCGTATCATTGAAGCCGAAGGACTTAAAGAAGCCATGTGCATGTGTGAATCTGGTATCTGACCAGAATTCGATTCGCGTGAAGCCCTGGAGATTCGCCCAATCGACGGCCCATTGCATAAGTAGCTTTCCGCAGCCTTCTCCTCTGCGGCTTTGTTTGAGATAAAGCCTGCGAAACGTACAGATCCCTGATTTGCCGGAAATCGGAAGAACGGCGGGACAACCGATGATTTCATCACTATCACACATTACAACAAATTCGCCGTCTCGATCATGATAGTATTCGGGGACTTCAGTAAGATCTTTTTCGGCATCGTCCAGGCAAAGTTGGTCCCCGTATTCTGCGTACACGGCAGCTATAAGCTCTGCAATCGCAGCCTGATCAGACGCAGTTGCCGGTCGAATTAAAATGTTTGCCATTGGAGAAAACGGAAACCTATTTCAGAGCACTTATGCGAATAATTTCAGGCACGGTGTACCTTCATTTAGCGTAGGACGTTCCGGCCGGCCCTGATGCAGGTATTCAAGCGTCATATTGTCGACACCAAGTGCGTATAGAATTGTCGCATGAATATCTTTGATATGTAGACGGTCTTCAATTGCGTGCAAGCCTAATTCGTCCGTCGTGCCGATTACTTGTCCGCCCTTAACGCCGCCGCCGGCCATCCACATCGTGAATCCGTACGGGTTGTGGGCACGTCCGGTACCCTTTTCACTCATCGGTGTCCGGCCAAATTCACCACCCCAGATAACCAGCGTATCGTCGAGCAATCCGCGTTGTTTCAAGTCTTTGATCAAACCTGCGACCGGTTTATCACTCGCCAGACAATTTGTTGTATGGTTGGATTCGATGTTGCTGTGTGCATCCCATTTACTGCCCGACCCGTGGTAGAGCTGGATGAAACGGACATCGCGTTCGACAAGCCGTCTTGCTAACAAACAGTTTCTTCCAAACGTCTCCGTTTCTTTCTGGTCCATTCCGTAAAGTGCTTTGGTGGATTCGGATTCTTGAGAGAGGTCAACCGCCTCTGGCGCTGTTGACTGCATCCGATATGCGAGCTCATAACTTTGGATGCGAGCGTCAAGTTCAGACAAATCAGGGTGTGCATCAACTTGATCCTGATTGATGCGATTGAGCATGGAAATGAGGCGGCGTTGACGTTTAGCTGTCATACCATCGAGTCGCTTGAGGTATTCGATAGGCGGATCGGTGCTTTGCAACGCTGTGCCTTGATAGGTTGCCGGCATAAATCCCGCACTCCAGTTGCGTGGTCCGTTTATGACACGTCCCGGATTGTCTTCAAGAACCACGAAACCCGGTAGGTTTCCATTAACTGACCCAAGTCCATAGCTCACCCAACTACCCAGTGATGGCCGTCCAGCACGGATATCACATGTATTCATCTGGCAGACGCCGTTGGAGTGGTTTAGCCCGTTTCCCCAGCAGGAGCGGATGATGGAGATATCATCAACACATGTGGCGATATGGGGTAGCCAATTGGATACCCATGCTCCGGATTCGCCGTGCTGTTTCCATTTGCGTTTGTCAGCCAGTAATGGTGCATCGTATTCACCCATGGGTGTGATGATGTCACCATAGGATTCTGGCAATTGTTGCCCTGCCATTTCACGAAGTTTGGGTTTCGGATCAAACAGATCCATTTGGCTTGGGCCACCTTCCATAAACAGGAAAATAGCACTCTTTGCCTTGGGTGCATGTTGCGCTAGCTGCAAATGATGCGTGCCTTCTGCCTGTAATTCACCGTCTAACAGCCCAGCCATTGCAATGGCTGCAAATCCAGCGCCGCTGTTGATTAACATCTCTCGGCGGTCCATTGGCTGCTCTGATTTGATCATTGATTGGCGCATTTTGTTGTTATAAATTTCCGGTGACCGAACGGTTAGTAGATAAACATAAACTCGTTTGAATTAATCAGGATCTTGTTGAAGTCGTCGAATAGATAATCTCGGCCGATTTCAGCTTTCTGATTTACAAAGTCCAAAGCCCGATCCAGTTCCGATGCTTTGGGCGGTCTTTGCAAAATGATTTCGTAAGCTTTGGTTATCCGTTGTTCGATGCTGTCTGGCTGCATTTTTATCAGTCGTTGATTTACCGCGTTATATCGCTTGTTGATCCATGGGCTGTTCAACATCATCAACGCCTGATTTGCAGTTACGGTTGCATTTCGTTCAGGGCTGCTAAGAATCCCACCCGGAGCGTCAAAGTTCGCCAGCAGTGGCGATGGCTTATTGCGAATCACCTTCGTGTAAACAGATCGTCGCATCGAAATAGCATCGTCCGAGGGACCTGATGCCTTGCGGTCAAGTTCGCCACTGACCAATAACAGGCTATCTCGTATCTGTTCAGCATCGAGCCTTCTCGCAGGATATTTCCACAGCAATCTGTTTTCGATGTCAGCTGCCAGATTCGTTGTTGCTTCCGGATGGCGTGAACTTTGTTGATACGTGCTGGATTGCATGATCAGCCGGTGAATGTGCTTCAGGCTCCAATTGTTACGGATTAATTCCGAAGCCAGATAATCCAATAACTGTGGATGCGTTGGTTCTTCTCCCAGGAATCCAAAGTCGCGTGGTGTGGAGACGAGTCCATAACCAAAGTGATGCTGCCAAATGCGGTTAACAATTACCCGGGCTGTTAAGGGGTTCTCCGGTGATGTAATCCAGTTGGCAAGTGCAGTGCGTCTTCCGGTTGTAAGACCGTTTTCCGGAGTAGGTATTTTTGCTGGTTCCGGGTTCAGAATGGTGGGTATTCCGGGCAGGATATCTTCCTGTTCACCACTATCGGGAATGAATGTTTCAGGTGCTTGCGGACCAATATCGGTAATGGCCATGACGGTGGCGGGCGACTTTGGTTTGATAGCATCGAAAGTCTTTAACTCTGCAACGAGCGCATCCCAGCGTTCCTTTTTTTCGTTCTTAAGCTTTTCGCCTGCCTTCACGCTTTCAGGAGTTGCATCGACCTGACGGTAGGCAAGATATGCAATTTGATTTTCATATGGTGTCCGTTGATCAGCGGGCTTATTAAGAAAGGGACGAACGTTTCTTGGGAATTTACCAATAGAACCCTGCACGCTCTGTTTAATGAACGGATCTGCTAATTCCAACATTTCCTTGCGGATGTCGTTGGTCTTTTCCTGCCATGCAGCAAATTGATCAGTGTACTTCTTTATTGTGTCGGGCTCTTTTGCATGTGGTGCATCTTGCGGAAGGATGGCAGCAAAGTAGGCTCGAAGTCGGAAGTAGTCTTTTTGCAAGATTGGATCAAACATGTGGTCGTGACAACGAGCACATCCATATCCCATCGCAAGAAAGGTCTCTGCCGTAACATCGGTAACATCGTTAAGGATGATGTCCCATTGAGTTTTGACGTCGCGCTGATTGTATTCATAGATCCAATGACGCAAAAAGGCCGTCGCGGTTAGTGCATCGGCATCACCGGGAGAGAGTTCGTCACCGGCGAGTTGTTCTTTGACGAATTGGTCATAAGGTTTATCTGCATTAAGCGAATCGATAACATAATCTCGATAGCGCCATGCGTTTGGACGGAGTCCGTCTTGTTTGTAGCCATCAGATTCGGCGTATCGAACCAGATCGAGCCAGTGTTTTGCCCAACGTTCACCGTAACCACGATTCTCTAGTAACTCTTCACCGAGGGCATCATATTCCCTTGGGCTGGCAGCTGAAATATACGACTCCACTTGTTCTGGTGTAGGTGGTACTCCTGTGACGTCGAGAAAAAGTCGTCGTACCAACGTACGCGGATTTGCAGGTGGCGCTGGCTTCAGGTCGGATTCGTTCAACCGTTGCAAAATGAACTGATCAATGGCATTGCGTCCCCATTCATCAGTTCCTGGTATGTCGGGGATTGCACGCCGAATAGGCTGGATGGACCAAAGGTTTCTTTCGCTATCGGAAAACTGCTGTGCAAACACAGGCTGCACAACGAGAGACAGAAGAACCAGTACTGAGACGGGAATACGGTTTATCACGATGGCGTTCCCGGTAATTACATTAGTATGCATCCGATTAGTTTACCAACTCGCAGATTCCGTGGCACTCTATTCACGTGCCAATTGCAGCATCTTCATATGTGCTTTTTCGCATACGTTTATAAGAAGATGTTTATTCGTCTCTTCGTACAGGGATTTTTGCTTCACCTGTATAGATGTCAGTATTGGGATGTCGTGTTTTCCACTCACCCCAGGTCGTCAGAATAAATGCATAATCATCAAGCGGCGGGTTCTCATCGAACATGTTAAATGGCTTGTCATTTAGTTCGAAAACAAGTTGCCCTTTTTCCCAAGCGTAGAGGTCTAACTCGAGATTCTCACCACGTTGATCCGATGTGAATACACGACCTTTTTGATTGACTCGGCAATACGTCACGGTCAGTGGCACGCGGTTGACAACATCGTTAACGATTTTCTGGCCGATCAGATTAAATGAAGAGAGCAGGTATGCCCGATGTGCATCATCCACGCTAACGCCAAGAATCTGCTCACCACCATCCACCGGTGCTTCTTCCGCAGTAATGGTGCTCGGTTTTATTAGTCCGGGCAGCATCATCGGGGAGTCTGGTGGAATTTGCTCGCCGGTTTCGCTGACTTTCAGTGACAGCAAGCCTTCCGGATCAGAAATCTGAATTTTTGCATCTTCGCCACCGAAATAGGTAACAGCGAAGACTACGACGATCATTATCAATAGGATCAGCGAAGCGGCCATCATCCAAGATGTGTTGGATGCTTCGTCTTCATCTTCAAATTCATCTTCTTCGGTATCGCTGAAAATAGACTGTTGTGATTCAGGGGCAGCGATATCGTCAGCCTGGTCATCATCGGCCACATCCACATCGGCTACTTTGTCGGTTGATACTTCGTTTTCCATGGAGTCGGAAAGATCACCAAGCAATACATCGATATTCTCTCCACACTCGCAGTTGATTGTGGCTAAAATGCTGTCTTCATCGAGTTCTGATACGTCGATATCCAGATCGTTGATGTTAAAATCGTGGATTGCATCACATGCTTTACATGTTATCTTTTGTGTCATCTCAGATTACCAGTTTGCGATAGACTGCCAGACATATACTCACGCTGCGTCCAGACAGGGGATTGAATAACTGAATTACGACGGTGATTAATTTGGTATGACAGCATCAGTGCTTGGATCTGGTGGAACCGATTGTTGTTGGATTTGCTGTTGGATTTGGGCGAGCGTTTGTTGTGCTTCGATGTTGCCACTATCGATTTGCAAGGCCGAGGTGCACCAGTGCCGTGCCAACTTATACTTGCCAAGCTCCGCTGCAACCTTACCAAGTTGTACAAGGGTACCGGAATTGCCAGGTTCTTCGATTGCCAATTGGTGCAGGTCAGCAAATGCTTCTCGTTTTTCTCGTAGTTTGCTTGATTCTTCAAAACATGCCTCGGCAGCATCGTTGTCCTTATTACCACGATGTGCTTCGCCTAGTTTGTAGACAAGTTCGAAGTCATACGGGTCGAGTTCTCTACCACGCTCGAGTAACGTGATGGCTTCTTCAAACTGGTTGTTTTCTACAAGTATCGAGCCTTGTAACATTAGGGCTGGTTTTAGGCTGTTATCAGCGGAAAGGGCGACTGAGACCAGATCGGCTGCCTTCGCTTTGTCACCTAGGTTGTAGTGACACGTAGCCTGCAGTGCGTATGTTTGAGCGAAGTCACGGATCTTTGAGAGCGTTTCAAGAGCATTTTCAAACTCGAGTAATTTGATTTGAATTTCAGCCATGTCAAACAGGATTTCTTCGCGGCCGGTGCGATCCAGATCCTGTCCCGACTGATAAGGACTGCGTTCGAGTGAAGACTGGTAATTGTCCAGAGCATCCCGCCACTTTTCGTAATCTTTGTGGATGTTGCCCATGAATCGGTAGATTCCTGAATCTGTGCGATCCAGATCGGCCACCTGTAGCGCATGCCGCATGGCACCATCCATATCACCAATGTCTGAATACATGGCGGTTAGAATTCGGTGAGCTTCGATGCACTCAGGATGAGTTTGAATCACATCGGTCAGGATTTGGTGCAGGTCAGACATTTTTGGAAGCATACTCAAAACTTCCGCATCGCCGCGGTGTCGGCGTTGTAGCTCCATATGATTGAGACACTCTATGCACTTTGAGATCATATCCAGCTTTTGAATGACCTGCATATCGCTGTTTAGGCCGTCGTCATCGGTTATTAGCTTGGTACTAAGTTGGTCAAACTTGCTTACTAGGTCGTTTGATCCAAGGTAGTCGTTGGCATTGTAGAAGATGAATGCCGTGAAAAGTTCTGAGGCTACATTAGCTGTTTGTGACTCGTTTTGACTGTGGATTGTGCGCAGGGCATTGCGATGGTAGACAACCGATGGCACATCGCGTTTGTAAATCGCTTCGATGGCTTCATCTACGTGGTAATCCAGATCCTGAATCTCTGAATCACCCCGGTCACTCATGGCCCAACTGCTCCAAAAGGCAATGACGACGAGTCCGAGTAACGTAGCAATGGTGCGAAACGTGTTCTTTGAAGATGCTGCAGTCTGATCATCGTGCAGATCGTCTTGATCGTGTTCCGGTTCATCGATGACTTGTGGTTCGATATCACTCATGGGAAATACTATTCTGAAATTGGTTCCAGGATTATTGTTGTTTCGTTTAAGGCTACTTGATCGATCTTCTGTTCCAGGCCACTTGGCCACTTGATCGTCATACCGGTTACGTCCGTACCTTTTGCGACACCCCAATGCAGACGAAATTCGCTTTGGGATAAATAACTTGTGCCGCCGCTGATGTACTTGTGTCGGTCGCCAGCCGAGGTATGAAGCACGGCGATTGCTCCAATTGCATCGCGATTGCTTTGAGAGCCAATTAACTGAATTCGGACATAACTGTTGTCGTTGGCAGAATCATTCTTGATAATCGCCGAGACTTCACGGCTGTTGGAGAAGATAAAGTCTGCATCACCGTCCTGATCTAAGTCTGCATAAGCAAGTCCGCGGCCGCGATGTTCCTGGCTAATATAGTTTCCAATCGGGAACCGTTTTCGGATATACCGGCCATTTTCGTTGATCAGAACCAGCGGTCTTTGGTTTAATCGTCCCGAGGGCGGGTAGTTGATGACGTGTCCGTTCGTGACAAGAATGTCGTCATCACCATCAAGATCCAGGTCATAAAACACAGTACCGAATCCGACAAAAACGCCACCAAGTGATGTCACCCCGGTTTTGTCGCTGACGTGTAAAAACATCCCATCACCGATATTCTCATACAAAGCAAATGCTTCGTGTTCGTAATTCGCAACCCAAATGTCTGGGCGACCATCGTGGTTGTAATCCGCAACATCAACGCCCATGCTGCCGTTGGCACCCCCTAATCCGTCGAAGGCAAGGCTGTGTAACAGGGCATTCTCTTTGAACTTGCCTGTACCATCATTCACATAGAGGTGATTTCTTGTCGTGTCATTACAGACGTAGATATCGAGATCCCCATCCGGTTCGATGTCTGTCAACAGTACTCCAAGTCCTTTTCCTGTGCCGTCGTCAATCAAGCCGAGTTCTTCAACCATGTTGGTAAAAGTGCCGTCACCGTTGTTGTAATAAATTCGGTCTTGCAGCCCTTCAAAGCTCTTGGGGGGACAGATTTCGATCTGACCTTCAAGTGGGCCTTCGCAAAACGGGTGGTTGTCAAATGACCAATTCACGTAATTACATAGATAGAGGTCCAGATGAGAGTCGCCGTTGAAGTCTCCCCAACCAGCACTGCTGCTCCAGGATGTTGTATCAATGCCAACGTCCTTACTCACCTCTAGAAATGTGCCGTCACCCTGATTGTGATATAGCATTACCGCACCGTAGCCGGTTACGACGAAATCCTGAAATCCGTCATTATCGAAATCACCCACCTGACATGCGTGTGAGTACATCGCATCTCCGTCGGTTTGCGTCACCGCAGTTACATCCTGAAATGTCAGGTCGCCATTGTTGCGAAATAACTTCCCGGGATACCCAAGGACGTTTTTATCCTGGTAATGACCACCACCGGGGAAGAAGACATCAATCATCCCATCCAGATCAAAATCCAATACGCCAACGCCACCGCCGAGTGATTCAAGAATGGAAGCATGGTTGGATTCAGCACCATTTCTATAGATAAAATCGATGCCTGTATTCTTGGTAATATTCTCAAGTTTGACAGATGGACCGACGTTGACGGAACCAAGATTATCTTCACTTTCCACGTCAGGCACAGAACCACCGGAATCACCAAAGCTCTTGACTTTCTTGGCTTTTTCCATGGAAAGATCGGGAAGGTCGTCACTGCCCGAGCATCCAGGTAACAATATGGCCGCCCCAAGTGCAGCAAGAACTGCAAGGACAAACAACGATTTGTTTGGTTGTTGTTGTGCTTTTAATGACACGTGTCCATTCCTTACGCTATTGAGTGCCTTGTAGTCTGCGCCGTCGGAAATTATCTGCCTGTTCTTTGAACGACAGGTCGCCATCCGTTTCGTACTTTTTCGTGTAGAAGTCTTCGTATAAGCGAAGAGTCTCGACGTTGTCTTCGTCAAGTTGCAAGGCTGAATGCAGCCAGATCATCGATTCTTGTTCTGATCCGTAATCCATGAACAGCTTTGCCACTTCAAGTCGTTTCGGGATCGACTCGGCACCACTACCAATTTTCTGGATAATTTCATTTGCATCGGAGAGCTTGTTCTTAATCTCTTCGACGGCTTCAAAGTGCTCGGATGCTTCTTCAAATCGTTTTTCAGCACGCAGTGCCTGAGCCAGAAAATATCGTGCGTCTGTGTTGTTCTTGTCGACGGCACACACTGGCTCTAGTAATTGGATCGCTTCTTTCCATTGTTGCGATTCGACCAACAACTGGCCGAGTGCATTTTGGCCGCTGTAGTGACCAGGTTCCTTAGCCAGAGCCTGCCGAAGGAGCTCACGTGCCTTTTCGTTATCGCCAAGTGCACGATATGCATGCGATTGAGCGATCAGGCAATCTACCTCAAGGATTTCATCTTTGATGGCAATTTTGAGGTACTGGAGTGCCTTTTCAGTCTCCTTGAGTTCCATCATGACACTAGCGAGTTCATATGCAGCTTTAAAGTACTGAGGGTTTAGCTCCAGAGCACGGTGCAATGACTTTTCAGCTTCTCTTGGTTGGAAACGAGAGCGGCTGATCGATGCACGCAGATAATAGGGCCTTGCGTCATTTGGGAAATCCTTGATCCAGGTGTCAATGAGTAATAACGCCGGATCATATAGCTGGAACTGAATGTAGCCGAAGATGAAGGACTCGCAGACTTCACGCTTGTCGTATGGTCCAAGATCATCACTGATTAAATAGGGCTCAAGAAAATTCTCGGCGTAGTCATGGTCGCCTGTTTGAGCGGCCATCAAAACCTGCTCGAGCTTGGTACGTTCAACATTTCGCTGAATCTGTGAAGATGACATGTTTGCCGTGAGTTCTCGAACGAGCTGGAGTTGCTCATCCATCGTGGCGTAGTCTCCTCGCTTACGTGCAACCCTTGCACGTAAAAACGCACATTCAACTTCCTGTCCGGGAAAGCTAGCCAGTTTGTCTAACCAGCCGGAGGCATCATCAAGTCGGTGATTCAAAATACAGCTGTTGGCTTTCTCGGTGAAATATCCGGCACCCGCTGTGTACACCGAGAAGACCAAGCCAGTCAAAACGAGTGGAATTACCAGAAGCGGAGGCATACCGAGAATGGTGCGCTTCTTTCTTTTGGACTTGCCACGCCGTGAAGGATTGGATTTTTTAGTTTTACTCATCACAAATTAGATCGATTTGCATTGAATGCTTGAACTTTAAATAGACTTTATATCTATACGGATGGATTCACATATTTAAAACATATGCCATCAAATCAGTTGTGCTGTGAATTGCCGGATGATTATTCACCGATTCCAGACTAATTTACATTATCACTCGCTGTGTTATTCCACCAAATCGTTACATCCGTTCTGACCGGATTCGCCGCCGTCTGAAATTGTCCAACGGCAATGTCGATATCCCCATCCTTATCAAAGTCAGCCAAATCAAGCGTTGCATGATTGCAGTTTCCAGTTTCAAGTGACCATGATTTAAACTCGCCCGGTGCTATTTGTTCCAGCCAGATAAGGGAATCAAGCTTTTCAGTATCAATGTCTTCAAGTGCATTTGAAATCAGGCAACCACATACGATATCCATGTCACCGTCGTTATCCATATCGCCGGCCACCGCGCGGTGTATTCCCGGCATCTTGGCAAGCTCATGCTGGTCCCAGCTGCCATTACCAAGATTTTCTAACCAATGCACAGCGTGATACGGTACTAAATAAAACGAGTCGAACATGTCCCCATTGGTGTAGAGGATGTCTAGATCTCCATCGTTATCCAGATCTGCCAGATCGATGCCCGTTGAGCCAAAAATTGGGTTGTCAGCAGCGAAAACCATTTGTCTCCGAAAGCTCCCGTCACCGCGGTTTAAGAACAGTTCGACGCACTCATGTTCCTGGCTGATGACGGCAAGGAAATCTAGATGCCCGTCGCCATTAAAGTCGAGAGTCGGGATGTGGATGTAGCCATGACGGTCGTCCAACTCTGTTACTTTGAATTCCGGAACGTCGCTGCTGTCATCGACATTTTCGAAGTAGAACAAATGGCCTGAATTCCGCCAGCCAAATTCTGCAACGACCAGATCCAGATCGCCGTCCTTGTCAAAATCGCCAGGTTGCACGTCCGAAATCCTACCTACGTCGGTAAGAATTTCATGTACATCGAAGCTACCACTTGATGAGTCAGCTGCTGGATTCAGCCATAGAACGCGGCCTTGCTTATGGTCTGCTGGTAGAAATTCCCCCAAATCTCCGACGACGTAATCCGGAACCCCATCCTGGTTCAAGTCTGTTTGAGTTGTCTTGGATGGATGATTCACATAGGAAAGGCGGCCGTAGCTCGCAGTTTCTCCGTTTAATCGCATCTCATACACAGCCCCTACGGACATGTCGCATACCATCATTACCGGAGAACCGTCCTCGGAAGAGGGATAATAGCTAACGTTTGATATGGCAGGTGGTGTCTCCAGATTGGCGTTCAGCTTGTCCTGAAATACGGAATAGCGTTTCTTGTTAAAAGTCAACACGCCTTCTGGTGTTGCCGGTGCGAGAGATGGTGCTGGTAGTGAGTCGGGCGCACGATTTCTGTAATAACTTAGAACGTGTGGTTTTACCGGCAGATCCAGATCGAAACGTCGTGAGTTGTCGTACATCTCGAATCCAAGAGAAACGACACTTTCCCATCCGTCTTTCGGGATGCCAGATGGGTCCGGTGGTGAATGACAGTCGCCGCAAAAACGTTCAACGGCAACCTGATCTGCTTCTATTAAGTTTGCTGAGGAGCTAATCGAAAGATCGTCTCCGGTCAGGTCAGGGAGTGCCTCGTTTTCAGACGTGGAATCAAAAAGCAGTAATGCACCGCCACTAAGCGCGGCGAGGATAAGCAGTCCAAATAGCAGACGCATCAATTCAATCCATCCTCTGTGCTTGCAACTTCGTGCAGGATATACGATTCAATTATGACCCCTTAGTTGGACCGCAGTGTCGAAATCTTTACTGTTATTCCATTACCATTTTTTGAAGATGCGTGGCGGGCAGCAACTCGACTTAGTCGGATGAACTCACTGAGTTTGTCTTTCGTACAGCATGTACCTGTTAACATCACCCAACGGCAATTCCAGTTAGGGGTAGTTTCTACGGTTTTTTACCTAGGCCGGTTCGCCCATTAATTCAGAAAACCCCAGCATAATTACTTGGTTTCTATAGCAAACAGCAAACAATGAGTGCCTCATTAGGATCTAGCCGAAGTCTAGAAATTGGCGCAGAAAAAGACCCCCAACCTCGAAAGGTTGGGGGTCACGCAATACTCTGCCCGTTTCCGGGCGACAATAGCTCCAATAAAAAGATACATAAAAGACAGACTAGATTCCACTCCATAAATCTGCTGTTCGATTTTTTTTCATGCTTCGCAATGTGTAGGTGATATGTTTTTGTTAGCTAACCCCCATGTTTTATCCCTGAAATAAGCCAATATCCGACATGAAACGCATCAATATCCATCGATGGATCCTGACTGTTATTTATTTCATTTTTTTCTCAGGTTTATTGGTGGCACAGGACAATTCTGTTGAACTGCTCTACCCGGTCGCGATTTCGAGCAGCGACACCACTGTGTACGTTGCTGATCGAAGATTACCTGGCATTTTAGCGATCACTGACGGTGAGGTGTCAGTTCTATACAGGGGATCGAAAAAAGTTGGTACGCCGTTAAATGCGGTACGCTGTATTACAGCTACTGAAGATGGGTCTGTGCTGGTAGGCGATAGTGCCACGCGAGCTGTCTACACTCTTGATGGCCAGGGATCGCTGTCGGTGCTGACCAAAGGATTAATTGGAATTCCCAGTGGGATCGCTGTTTTAGAAGATGGCACGACAATCGTCACAGATCTTGAGTCAGGCAGAGTGTGGAAGATTAGCAGTGATGGCGCTGCCGAACGTCTTGCCGATGTACCAGGTGCAACTGGTGTAACGATTCAAGCCGGAAAGATAGTGGTCCTTAGTCGTGGTACCAATCCGATCGTCAATGTGTCGCTTGAAGGAAAAGTATCGCCTGTCGTTACGGGAAGGCCATTTGGATTACCGTTGGGCATTGCCACACTTGATGACCAGACGCTTTTGGTTGCGGATGGATTTCAAAAGACAATTTGGTCGGTTAAGCCAGATGGCACATTTGAAAAACTTGCCAGTGGTGAGCCGTTCGTTCACCCGGTTGGTATAACGACCACTGGCGGTAAGACGCTTGTGGTTGATTCACGTGCCAAGTCGGTATTTGAGATTCAGACAGACGGCGCGGTTATACCGTTCAAATAGCGATATTTTATATGCGTTTAAGAATTGTCACTCAAACGCGTATAAAGGAAACGCTTGAATTCACAACACACATGCAACATGTAAGGATTTCATCATGGGGATGACGCTAGATCAACGAGTTCAGATACCGAAGCACACACGCCGAGAGTTTAGAGAGCGGATGCAGTCCGGTGAGCTTAAGGCATGCATTATCCCGGTTGCGGCAACAGAACAGCACCTTGAACACCTTGCCATGGAACATGACTGGGCAAGTTGTATGCACGTTTCCTGTGAAGTCGCCAAGCGACTTGATCCACACGTGGTTGTCGCTCCGGTAATGAGTATTGGAATTAGCGAGCATCATATGCGGCACATTGGCACGATCACTGCCATGCCTGGAAGTTTCCTTTCCATGCTGCATGATGGAATTCGTAGTATGAATCATGCAGGATTCGACACGATTCTTGTTCTTAATGGCCACGGCGGAAATATGGCCCCTGCTGATGGTATCTGGGGGCAGTTCTTACAGCGGTTCGAAATAAACTTGCAATTCAAATCCTATTGGGAATTTCTCTCTGCCGATGAGGCAGCCCCGTATTTAACGACTGGGCGATTTCCCGGACATGCCCAGGAATTTGAGACGGCTACGGCACTGGCTCTGTTTCCCGAAAACGTGAGGCAGGATGCGATGGAAGATCAGGATGACAAAGAGCCGCTTGCTGCCACTGCGGAAAATGGTCAAGCGATGCTTGATATCATCATTGAAAACACGGCGGCTCATTTGAAGGCTATGATTGATGGTGAAGACGTAATCAGAATCCCGGACTTTCACGAGTAGCCTGCCATTGCTGGTGTGGAACAATACGAAATCGTAATCCTCGGTGCTGGCCACAATGCTCTGGTGCTGCAAGCATATCTGGCCAAAGCCGGGTTAAAGACGATTGTACTTGAGCGACGATCAAAGCCGGGCGGCGGATTAGATACGATCGAACATCCGTCAGGAAGCGGGTTCCTTCAGAATCCACACTCATTCTTTCATCGTGGTGTTACCTCCATGCCATGGTTTCTAGAATTGCAATTGGAGGAAAATGGCGCGCATTACATCGAACCGAACTGCAATGTGTCGGTTATTAATGGCGACCATCAAGCTGTAAAGTGGCATCGTGACTTCAATGTGACACTGCAAACGGTCCGCCAGTTTAGTGCTGCTGATGCAGATAAACTCGAGTACTGGCATGAGACGTTTCGGCCAGTACTAACGAAAATCCTCGTTCCTGAATTACGACGCCTTCCCGTTCCGGCCGAGGAGAGGTCACGCTTATTACATCAGTCAGCAGCCGGTAGGTTGCTTCTTGAGGTTAGTGCCTTATCACCACTTGAATTTGTGAACAGAGAATTCGAACACCCATTTGTTAAAGGGGCGTTACTGTTTTTTAACGGATTGAGAGAAGTCGATTTGCGACTTGCCGGATTCGGTTATCACATTCCTGCATTGCTCGCAAGCGACACGCTCGCTCAGATGTGTGTCGGCGGTTCGGAGCAACTTGCTCTGTCATTATGTAAGGTCATCCGGGAGGCGGACGGGGAGATCCGTTGTAATTGTGATATTGAAGAAATATGTGTAAGTCAGGGGCGATCAACCGGAGTGAGACTTGCTACAGGTGAGGTAATCCATGCGGAAAAGGCCGTGGTGTCATCTCTAAATCCTCAGCAAACGCTACTTCAACTACTTGCCTCGGAACATGTACCGTCGGCGTGGCGAGAGAAGGCAGAGCGGTTTCGATACAACCTCATCGCCCCGTTGTTTGGTGTTTACGTCAATTTGAACTCCCCGGTTAGCTACCAGGCAGCAGACAACGATCCAGAAGTCAACGAGTCATTGATGACGGTTCTTGGACTGGACGACGTAAGTCAGTTTTCGGAGATCGTAGAGCACCACGAGCAAGGAACTATCCCACCCACGGTGATGTGGGGGAGTTGTCCAACTCGTTTTGATCCATCACAGTCGCCTGTGGATCAACACACGGCATTCATGTGGGAGAAGCTTCCCATGGATGTTCTGGGTGATCGCGACCATTGGAACGATCTGGCGGAGGGTCATGCGAAAAGCATGACGGAGCTTTGGGCACATCACGCGCCGGGCCTAAAAGACTCCATTGTGGACGTGAGAGTGCAGTCACCGTTGGAGATTCAACAGACGCTGCACAATATGATTGACGGCGATCTTCTCGTCGGCAGCTTTGCTCATGGTCAAATTGGCTACAACAGACCATTTGAAGGTGCTGGCCATTACCGGACATGTGTAGAAGGTTTGTATATGTGCGGGTCGAGTTGCTTTCCTGGCGGAAATATCACTGGTTTGCCGGGTTATAACTGCCAGCAGGTTCTCAAAGCGGACTTGAGTATTGTAGATTAGATGATACTTATCAGCAGATTACAGATTGCTGTCTTTACGCGGGCAGCCTCTAAGCATTTCGAAACCCATGGGTAAAAAAAGATGGTGAATTTACGTATGGCCAGGTTACGCAGTTTGGTTTTAATCCTATGCGTCATGATCACAGGTCCCGCGTCGGCAGTTGAACTGAAATTGAACAAGGGCGACCACGTCGTATTAATCGGGAATACACTGGCGGAGCGTTTTCAATACTTTGGATATTTCGAATCGCTTTTGCACAAAGAGTTTACCGATTTGGATCTGGTAGTTCGAAATCAAGGATATTGCGGAGATGAAGTCCGATTTCGTCCGCGGTCTTTGGACTTTGGAACTCCGGAGTCACACTTAACGGCGGCGAAGGCAGACGTCATTCTGGCTTTTTTTGGATTCAATGAATCGTTTAAAGGCCAAGCTGGACTGAATGAGTACCGTCAGGAACTCCAGGCATTTATAGATGATACACTAGCCCAGAAATACAACGGTCAGTCCGCACCGGTGATCGTACTGCTATCACCCATCGCAGTTGAGGATCTGGGGACGAGAGATTTGCCGGATGGATCCAAAGCAAACCCAAATATCAAGTTGTATACGCAGGTGATGATGGAAGTAGCGGATTCGAATGACGTACCGTTTGTTGACTTATTCAACTTGAGTGAACAGCTTTATGAAGCAGCTGATGAACCATTCACATTTAACGGCATCCACTTTAGCCGAAGTGGCTATAAAAGGTTTGCCGGCCCGCTGATGCACGCACTATTCGGCAGTAAGATTTCATGGAACGACGATTTAGAAGCGTTGCGTGCGGAAGTAAACGAGAAGAGCTTCAATTACTTTCATAATTACCGTGCTGTCAACGGTTATTACATTTATGGTGGTCGGTCTCGCCGTGATCACGGCAATCCTCCTTACACCGACGCATATGTAATCGAAAACGAGCGGGCAAAACTTGACGAAATGGCCGCTGTTGTAGATCAACGTATTTGGAAGGTCGCTGCGGGCAAGCCCGTCTCCGATACGCCCGACTACGAAGCGACCCGAAAACTCTACGAAGTTCCTACCAACTTTAAGACTCCGGTAAACATCCTCGAACCGGAAGCAGCCATGAAGACGTTTACGCTTGCAGATGGATATGCTGTGAACCTTTTTGCGAGTGAACAGGAATTCCCAGAATTAAAGAATCCAGTGCAATTCACTTTTGATGCGGAAGGCCGACTATGGGTTGCGACGATGGAAAGCTATCCACAGTACTTACCCCCCAATAAGCCACAGGACAAGTTGCTCGTATTTACGGATACAGATAATGACGGCAAGGCAGATGAAATGAGCATCTTTGCTGATGACCTTCATCTACCCACTGGCTTTGAATTGGGCGATGGTGGTGCTTATGTTGCTCAGGAACCAAATCTCGTATTCCTCAAGGACACCGACGGTGACGGGAAAGCGGATCTAAAGAAATTCCTCCTACACGGATTCGATTCAGCTGATTCACATCATGCCATCGGAGCATTCCAGTGGGGTCCCGGCGGCGGAATTTACATGCACGAAGGTACGTTTCATCATACTCAGGTAGAAACTCCACACGGCCCTGTTAGAAATGCGCATGGTGGCGTCTACCGATTTGATCCAACGAAACAACAATTTGAAACGTTTGTTTCTTACAACTTTGCAAACCCCTGGGGACACTGCTTCAATCGGTGGGGGCAGAATTTTGTGGCAGATGCGTCAGGTGGCGCGAATTACTTCGCAGCACCTTTTTCATGCAAAGCGATACCGTTTACCGGTCAGGATGATTTTGGCCCGTTTAAGTTTACTTATCACGAACAGATGCAGCAGTTTCTCAAGAAACGTGTGCGTCCAACCTCTGGCTGTGAACTCGTTTCAAGCCGCCATTTTCCTCCCGAAGCACAAGGTAATTATTTGCTCAACAATGTCATCGGGTTTCAAGGCATTCTCCAACATCGAGTGGAAGAGAGTGAATCAGGGTATAACGCTACGGAGATTGAACCGATTCTAGTAAGTTCCGATCGCAACTTTCGACCAGTAGATCTGCAGTTTGGTCCGGATGGCGCTTTGTACATCGTCGATTGGTTCAATCCGTTGATTGGTCATATGCAACACAGCCTGCGGGATCCAAATCGCGATCATACTCACGGTCGTATTTGGCGGATCACATATCCCTCGCGACCACTTGTTGCCAAACCGGTTATTGAAGGTAAATCTCCGGCAGAGCTATTTGAGATGCTCACAATACACGAAGATCGCACTCGCCAGCGTGTTCGGATTAAGCTAAGGGATTTTCCAACGGACGAGGTGCTGACAACGCTTGACGAATGGATCCAAGGGCTGGAAATGACAGGTGATGAGTTTGAGCATGCACTGCTTGAGGCACTTTGGGTTTGCCAGCATCACAATGTATATGACGGCATCGGTCATCAGTTACTGATCAGGTTGATTGAATCGCCGAATTACAATGCCAGGGCAGCAGCCGTTCGAGTTCTGAGTTTCTGGCGATATGATGTACCGCAAGTTCATCAACTTCTCAAGATTGCCGTAGAAGATGAGCACCCCCGAGTGCGACTTGAAGCAGTGCGGGCATGCAGTTATCTGGACGATGGACAGGCAGCCGAAATTGCGCTGTCTTCCTTAAAGAGTGAGTCGGATTATTACATCGACTACGCACTGCGACATACGATTCGCGCTCTTGAGCCTCACTGGAAAACATCTGTTGGCAGTGGGGTTCCATTTGCAGCTGACAATCCGCTTGGATTGAAATACATAATCGCTAATGTTGCTACAGAAGATTTAGTGAACATGGCGCGAAGTGAATTGGTCTATCAGGAACTACTGACTCGGCCAAAAGTAGTACACCAATACAGACATGAAGCTTTGCAAGGACTTGCTGAGTTACATAAATCGAATGTCACTACCGAGTTGCTTGTAGTGACCGCCACGTTGGATAAATCTGATTCTGAACATGCCGCACATGTCATAACAGAACTCGTGCATATGTACCGTATGCAGTCCGTTGAAGCATTGGGTGATCATCGTGAAGCCATTTTGGACTTGCGAAATACCGCTCAAAAACCAATTACACGACAGGTCGCGACGGTAGCGTTAATTGCAGCGGATGGTTCTGCAGAGCAAGTTTGGGGTGAATCTGAAAAATCCGTATCGGGGATTCTCGAGGCGCTTTCGGCCGTACCATTGATTGCTGACGACGAAATCCGTGAATCTCTATATAAGCGAGTTTCAGCACTTACATCGACATTGCCCGAGCCGTTACAGGAGAAGATCGGTGATTTCAACGGTGCGATGGGACAGATTATTCGTATTGAGTTGCCCGGTAATAACCGCGTGCTCACGCTTGCCGAAGTGGAGGTGAATTCCGACGGTAAGAATATTGCCAAAATGGGAAAACCACGCCAGTCCACGCTGGATTTTGGAGGTGTCGCTTATCGGGCTATTGATGGGAACAAGAGCGGAGTCTATTCAGATAATGGGCAGACACATACCAAGTCACAGCAAAATCCATTTTGGGAATTGAACTTTGGTAAAGCGGTTCCGATCGATTCCATTGTGATTTGGAATCGCACAGAGAATAACGGTACGTACGTAAATCGACTGGATGGATGCAAGGTTTCGATACTCGATAGTAATCGAGCTGTCGTGTTAACCCGCACTTTTAACAAAGCGACGGCAAAAGAAATGACCGTCAAAGCAGCATCAGCAAATCCGAAGGTGCAAATTGCTCGGGCAGCTGTCACTGCTTTGAGTTATATCGGCGGTCATGATCAAGAGACGTTCGATCGTCTGGCTCCGTTGGTGGCCAAAGGTGCATACCGCATTGCCGCAGTGCAATCTATCGGTCGTCTTCGCCGAGGTGAATTAATGGACGCTGATGTCCAACCTGTAATTGAGGCCTTGCTGAAATACATTGAGTCGGTTCCTGCTCAGCAGCGCACCCGAACTCAAGTGATGGATGCGATTCAGCTAGGCAAAGACCTTTCCGGATTGCTTGGAAAGGAAAAGGCGATCGCTATCCGTCGTCGATTAGCGGATCTGGCCGTGGACGTGTTTGTGGTGCGTCCGATCCCGCATCGCATGGTGTTTGACAGACCTCATCTCTATGTGCAGGCAGGCAAGCCGGTTGAAATCGTCTTTGAAAACACGGATATCATGCCACACAACTTGTTGGTGACAGTGCCTGATGCGAGGGAAGAAGTGGGCATCCTTGCTGAACGATTAGGTGCGCGTGGTGGATTTGCACAACAGTTCATTCCGGATTCACCAAAAGTGCTTCATGCAACTAACATGTTACAGCCAGGGGAGTCCCAACGATTGCAGATCGTTGCACCGCAGGCTATTGGTGATTACCCGTTTGTGTGCACCTTCCCAGGGCACTGGCGGACGATGTACGGGACACTTCACGTTGTCGCTGATATCAGCGACATACCGCTTCAACCGACTGAGCCGGAATCAATTCACGGTGACATCCCTCAGCGCCAGTTTGTGCGTAAATGGTCAACAGAAGACGTGGTGTTGGCAATACCTCAGTTGGAATCGGGTCGAAGTTTTGAAAAAGGCCGCAAGCTGTTTACTGCTGTCTCTTGCGTCGCATGCCACGCGATGAAAGGAACCGGTGGTAAGGTTGGCCCCGATTTGGCTGAAGTGCAGAAAAAACTGGCAGATCAAAAACTTACGCTACCTAAACTCGTCGAGTCTCTTGTCCACCCATCTCAGGAAATTCCAGAGAAGTATCGCACGCAGATCATCGTTACCACCGAAGGAAAACTGTTTAGTGGTGTAATCGTGGATCAGGACGACAAGCTACTGAAGCTGACTGCAAACCCGCTTGAAAAAGACGCCAAGGTAACGCAGATTCCAAAAGCGGATATTGATGAGCAGGATGAATCCAAGGTATCAATCATGCCTGAAGGCCTGCTAAACACGATGACACGCGATGAGATTCTTGATCTGATCGCATACATCATCAGCGGCGCTAACCCAGAACATCCGGCATTTCGACAGTAACATCAATGAGGAATTGGCGAGATCCGACGAGGCTGAATCTTGGGACATGACCACCAAACACGACGAGATGGAGTCTGGTTCCTGTTGAGGACATGTGTCATCTGCTGTGCCTTGTTGGTTTTCAATAGTGCATTTGTTGTGGCATTTGTCGAAGGTTTGGCTCAGCAGTATCCAGTTCTAGATCAGGTTGGATTTATCCGGCAATCAGTGCTCATCGGTGGCCCGTTATTCCTTTTGGGTGTTGAGTGGTTTCTTTACGACCAACTCGTTCAGCGTATCCGATCCTAAACCTTTTTCGACAGAAGCAACTCGTGGCTTGTGTCTGCTTTTTCTTTCGCAAAGGTATCGGTATCATCGTGTGAATACCCGGTGCCGACATGGCGAGACATGCCGAGAGAGTTTTTACAAGCAGAAGCAACTCGGCTCAATTTCAGATTAAAGAAAAAGTGGTGATTTGATGTCAGAATTCCGAACAGAACACGATTCCATGGGTGACGTTCAGGTGCCTGCACAGGCATATTACGGGGCCCAAACGCAACGTGCCGTCGAGAATTTTCCTGTGTCAGGCTGGGCCCTTCCGCCGGCGTTAATTCACGCGATGGGCCGGGTGAAACATGCTTGTGGAATTGCAAATCGTGATCTTGGAAAACTAACTGGTTCGGGTAAGAACCCAATTAACGATGAACAGGTTCAGGGCATGCTGGGTGCGTGTCGTGAAGTAGTGAACGGTCAATTGGATGCCGAGTTTCCAGTCGATGTGTTTCAAACCGGTTCTGGTACTTCCAGCAATATGAATGTAAACGAAGTGATTGCCAATCGCTCGATCGAATTGCTGGGCGGCGATCGATTTGATCCTGAAAAACAGATCCATCCCAATGATCACGTAAACATGGGGCAGAGTACCAACGATACATTCCCCACGGCCATTCATGTGGCGGCCGCGTACGAGATTAAGAATCAACTTGTGCCGGCCTTATCCGGATTCGCCAACGCCTTACGAACCAAGTCAGAACAATGGGATCAGGTAATTAAGATTGGCCGTACGCATCTTATGGATGCCACTCCGCTGCGACTTGGTCAGGAGTTTGGTGGATTCGCCAGACAGATCGAATTGTCCATTGAACGTGCGGAGGCTGCGTTGTCGGCGCTGCTGGAATTACCGGTCGGTGGTACCGCTGTTGGTAGTGGTATCAATACTCACCCCGAGTTTGGTGCACGGGTCGCAGCAGCGCTTGCAGAAGATACTGGCATTGATTTTATTGAAGCAGTGGATCATTTCGAGGCAAATGCACAACGCGATGGTCTGGTAGAGGCCCATGGATCTCTTAAGACCATTGCCAATACGTTGTTTAATGTGGCAAATAACATTCGTTGGTTGGGTTCCGGCCCGCGGTGCGGTTTTTATGAAGTTAGCTTGCCGTCACGCCAGCCGGGTAGCTCGATAATGCCCGGTAAAGTCAATCCAGTGATGAGTGAGAGTATGATGCAAGTTGCTGCTCGTGTTATCGGCAATGACCAGACGATAACACTCGCTGGTGCTGCTGGTGGTCAATTCCAGCTAAATATCATGATGCCGGTTATGGGGCATACCGTTCTTGAAAGCATTGAGCTGCTAGCATCGGTAGTCAACGCTTTTGTGGAATTCTGTGTCACGGAAATGGAAGCTAACGTGCAACAGTGTGAAGCAGCCGTGGAGCAGAGCCTATCCATGGTCACAAGCCTCAATCCATACATCGGTTACGAAATGGCATCTAAACTGGCGAAGGAAGCATTTAGTTCTGGTAAGACAATTCGTGAGTTGTGCATAGAAAAAGAAATTCTGCCGGAAGAAACATTAAATGTTGCTTTAGATCCGATGCGTATGACAGAACCCCAGGAATAGTATTTAGGGTTGGGATATCCCCCTTAAACCGGTAAAACAAGCGCATATTCTTGGTTTTGGTGAAAACTCTTCATTTGGCCTTTCGCAATAGCCGAATTGGATTATGATGAGTGCTCTTTACACCAAAGCAGCGCTGCTACTAGATTTCTAGCCAATGAGCAAAAGGGTGCAAAACCCAGCTGTTTTTTAGTGCTTTAGTGATACGTATTACTTGAACATTGAAAAATGGATGTGAGTTGGTCCTACCAGAGATTATTCCGTGACGGTGTGTCACACGCATAATTCAAATATGCATCTGTGATCAACGGAAACGAGATAATAATGGCAGTAAATGTTGCATCGGTCGTACAAATAGCAGGAATTTAAAAAGGACTACGTGTAGGGGACAGCGTGATTACTGAAATGATCACGGTATAGAACGGAAAAATGGATCTTTCAAAACTACGAAATATCGGAATCTCAGCTCACATCGACTCAGGTAAGACAACATTAAGTGAGCGAATACTTTTTTATTGTGGACGGATTCACAAGGTGCTTGAGGTGCGCGGCGGTGACGGTGGTGCAACCATGGACCACATGGAATTGGAACGTGAACGCGGAATTACCATCACCAGTGCAGCTACGACTGTTAGCTGGGATGACCACACAATTAATCTCATTGACACCCCGGGTCACGTTGATTTTACAGTTGAAGTAGAACGTAGTTTGCGTGTCCTCGATGGCGCTGTGCTTGTCCTATGTGCAGTTGGTGGAGTGCAAAGTCAGTCCATGACTGTTGACCGACAGATGAAGCGATATAAGGTACCGCGTGTTGCATTTGTCAACAAAATGGATCGTACAGGTGCAGATCCAATTCGCGTTTGCGAAGAGATTCGTGAGAAGCTCAAGGATGACGCTATCCTAATGCAGTTGCCAATTGGAGAAGGTGAAGACTTCGAAGGGATCGTGGATCTCATTACGATGAAAGCCCTTTACTTCGACGGTGAACATGGTGAGAACGTTATCGAGAGTGACATCCCGGAAGATATGGCCGAACTGGCGGCGACCAAACGTGGCGAGATGCTCGAATCACTCGCGATGTACAGCGACGAATTGATGGAACTACTCCTGTCGGAAGAAGCGATTCCGGTGGAGTTGATTCACGAAGTGACAAAGTCTGCCGTACACCAACAGGCAGCAACGCCGGTATTTCTTGGTACCGCATTTCGCAACAAGGGTGTGCAACCACTACTTGATGCCATTACGCGTTACTTGCCCTCACCAGACCAACGAGACATTACAGCAACGAACATTGCTGACGAAGAGACGATTGAGCTGAAGTCTGATGCAAATGAAACACCTGTTTGCATGGCATTTAAAATCGTTGACGATCCATTCGGCCAGTTAACTTTTACACGTATCTATCAAGGTACGATTCACAAAGGCCAGATGTATTACAACCAAAGAACGGGTCGCAAGGACCGGTTCTCGCGGATTCTGCGCATGCATGCTGACAAGCGTGAAGAAGTTGATTCCGCTTCGGCTGGCGACATCGTTGCCGTGATGGGAATTGATTGTGCAAGTGGTGACACGTACGCCGAAGCGCCCAAGACGTGTACGCTCGAAAACATCTACGTGCCGGAACCGGTGATTACCATCGCCGTTGATACGCCGAGTCGTAGCGATGCTGACAAACTCGGGAAGGCACTTCAGCGTTTTCGCAAGGAAGATCCTACCTTTCGCGTGCGTACAGATGAAGAAACTAACCAGGTTCTCATCGCAGGTATGGGTGAATTGCATCTAGAGGTTTACATCGAACGTATTCGGCGTGAATATCAGGTGGAAGTTGAAGTCGGTGCTCCCAAGGTGAGCTACCGGGAAGCTCCAACGGTCGGTTGTGAGTTTAACTACAAGCACAAGAAGCAGACGGGTGGTTCCGGACAATTTGCTCATATTGTCGGTCGCATTGAACCGATTCCGACGGATTCTGAAGATGGCTTCGAATTCGAAGAAAGCGTCGTAGGCGGCCGGATTCCAAAGCAATATATTCCATCGGTCGAAAAGGGTTTCCGAAATTCTGTAGCTAAGGGGCCGCTTGCTAAGTATCCGGTGGTTGGTGTCCGCGTGCATCTTGAAGATGGCTCCTATCATGAAGTGGATAGTAGCGATAAGGCTTTTATGACGGCTGCACAGGGATGCTTCCGAACGCACTTCAAGCAAACACGACCTGTACTTCTCGAGCCCATCATGACGGTTGAGATTGAGGCTCCGGAAGAATATCAGGGACCTGTAGCCGGTGACGTGAATTCGCGACGGGGAATTATTATAACGACCGATGTTCGTGAAGGTGTTGCTTACACCAAAGCAGAAGTGCCGCTTGTAGAGACATTTGGCTATGCAACGGATCTGCGTTCACTAACTAAAGGACAGGGTACGTTTACTATGGAACTGGGTAAGTACGGCAAAGTACCTGCTGCGATCCAGGAAGACATAATTGCAGCTGCACGCGAAGCGGAACTGGTTGGTGCATAACCTGTTCGACTAAATAGTCGACAGGTGTTCCAAGCTACCAGACCATCTGGAAATTGATCTAGAGTCCAAAAATGGATTCTACGTTTCCGCGCAATATCTGTTTACCAAAAGCGATGGCATCCGACTCGCTCCAGTTTCGGTCGATGACAAATCGTTCAGCTAATACCTTGGCCAGTATACGTTTATACATGGCGAATTTAGGTAACGCGAATTCCAGTTTATACATGTCACTGTAATAACCGATTTGCTTGGTGCGCGGCACTGCTTCAAGACGACTGGCCAGATCCAACTCAATAAACGTTGGAGTGTTGCTATACCACCAATGTCCATTGGTAACGACATTTGGAAAAATCCAAGCGTAGCTTGTTAATTCCTGATTTGTAACGCTGGCCAATACGGAGATGGGAAATACGACAGTTGGAAATGCGTTAAACAATTGCTTGTACTGTATCAAGGATACGCGGCTGTCATAAAGGTCCTGGCCTTGATACACCCCGTCTTCGTATACACCGCGATTGACGCCGATCATTAAGTCAAACGGAAGCTTATGTTGCTGACACTGAGTGGCAAGATTCCAAAATACAAAACTTGCAAGGGCATTTTTGTGGCTGGCGCTTGCTTCCACACCGTCCGAGAGGATCGCATCAAGGGCTGTTTGGGCACGCCCGTCGGATACTTCGCGCGGTGCGAAATCTGGCGGTAATGAAATGGCACAGGCACGAGCGTTGTTACCCTTAAAGTGCTCAAATAGGCTTCCAAGTGCATCCCGAACGCTGTCAGGTGTGGATATTGAAATATCTGTCGACGATTCCAATCGTTCTCGAACTTCAGGTTTAGATAAATGGAATACCAGATCATCTGTCCTTAAGCACGGGATATATAACGACGTATCAAATCCTTCCAGTGGATCGTCAAAATCGTTGGTTAGAAAGACTGATTCCAAACGACTGGCTGATAGTACTTGCTGTGCCCAGTCTGGAGATCGCATCTTCTCAAGGGCTCTGTCATAGATGGGTTCCCAGTTCGCTGCGTCAATTTGGTCACCTTGAAAGTCAAAGAATGCCTGGCACATTTCAATGAACCAGCTGTATTGGATCGTGTTGTTGACTGGGCCAAGATTCTCGATCAGACGCTGGACTTTTTCCTTTGGGTCGAGTTGCTCACCCTCGATCTCAAATTTGGACAGGCCGGCCGAATGGGAAAGTTCGGTGTAGTAGTGGTATCCAAGGATGTCTGCAAGTGTGTGCGATGCGGGGTCTAAGGCATTGATGTGTGTATGAGGATCAATGAGGACCATTAAATCCAACTCATCAAAGATTCGGTTGCGTAATTCTATGGACATATCAACGGTTATTAAGAGGGGTGCGTTTTTGCGTGAGACTCCATATTACATCGTTAAATGTTGTTGTTACAGGATACTGACAAGCTTCATAAGTCGACAAACAAACTGAATTGAATTGGCACGTATGCTGATATCAAATAAAATCACGGTATCGAGTTAGAAATCTTTTAGTGAGCAGCAAAAGTGATGAATAGACGAACAGCTCAAATTCTCATAACCATCTTTTTGGTAACGATTATTACAGTGATGTCTGATGGTACCGTGCGTTCAGCCGAATTACCGCCCGCGGCCTCAGGTGAAATTGAATTTGAACGAGATGTACAACCTCTGTTGAAACGTGCCTGTTACTCCTGCCACAGTGCAGATGAGCAGGAAGGCGGGTTGAGGCTGGATAACCGGGCAAGGGCTTATGATGGTGGTGACGCAGGAAAGGCTATTATCAAAGGAAAATCTGCTGACAGCTTGTTGATTCAGCTGGTTGCTGGCGTGGATGAAGATCTTGGAATGATGCCACCAGATGGTGCAGGTACTCCGTTGTCAGCGGAAGAAGTGGGCATACTGCGTGCATGGATTGATCAAGGTGCCGTTTGGCCGGACAGTGCTGACACAAAGATTGTTTCGAATCACTGGAGCTTTCAACCAATTCTCATCCCTGAATTGCCGACTGTGAAAAATAAGCGGTGGGTGAAAAATGACATCGACCACTTTGTGTTGTCACGACTCGAATCCGAAGGGATCCTGCCGTCCCCGCAAGCAAGCAGGTCCGTGCTGATTCGTCGACTCTACCTTGACTTGCTCGGGTTGCTGCCAAGCCCGGAAGAGACTGTCGAGTTTTTATCTGATCAACGACCGGATGCCTACGAGTATCTTGTTGAACGAGTATTGAAATCACCTCACTATGGTGAACGCTGGGGAAGACATTGGTTGGATTTAGCCAGATATGCAGATAGTGATGGCTACGAAAAAGACCGAGCTCGTCCGCATGCATGGCGATATCGCCACTGGGTTATCGGTGCATTGAATGCCGATATGCCATTTGATCAATTCTCCACACATCAGATTGCCGGTGATATGCTTGCTACGCCTTCCATCGATTCACGCGTTGCAAGTGGATTTCACCGAAATACATTACACAACACCGAGGGCGGCACAGATCAGGAAGAGGACCGAGTCAAGAAGACGGTGGATCGCACCAATACGTTCGGGACAATTTGGCTTGGTTTAACCGTCGGTTGTGCTCAGTGTCATACTCACAAATATGATCCGCTTTCACATCGAGAGTATTACGCACTATATGGCTTCTTCAACAACATGAATGAGCAGGATATTGATGCTCCTACGGCTGCAGATCAGGCAGCGTATGAAACTGCAAAAAAGGCATTTGACGACATACACGCACCGTTACTTGCCGCGGTAAATACATACCGTAACGAGAAACTAGCAGCGGCATTTGCTAAGTGGGAAACGGACGCAGCCCCAGCTGTTTATTCATGGCAAAACGTTGCTCCGACTCATCTTGAGTCGGCAAACGGTGCTGAATTGGCAGCAGATGAATCTGGTGCTGTACTCGTCACAGGTGTAAATGAGATTTCCGATAAATACCTATTACACTTCAAACATGCAGGTTCACTGTCAGGTGTACGACTTGAGGTTTTGCCGCATGATTCACTAGCTGCCAAAGGGCCTGGTCGTGCAGAAAACGGTAACTTTGTTCTGACATCGTTCTCAGTGCATATAAAACCTGCAGATGACGGCGCAGAGATTCGCCCGGTCAAAATCACGAGAGCTATTGCAGACTTTTCACAGAAGGAGTGGGATATTGCACAGGCAATTAATGAGGATGTGAAGGACGGCTGGGCAGTGGCACCGGAGTTTGGAAAGCGGCATGTTGCTGTATTTCAATTCGAATCACCTGTGGAAATAGCTGAGACGGATGAAGTGGTTGTGACATTGGATCAGCACTACGAAAATGGTAGTGCACACAATCTTGGTCACTTCAGAATTTCAAAGGCGTCGTTCGACGGTGAATTGGCACTGGAAGGTACCGACAAGGCTGTTGTTGATGCGTTCGCGGTTGCTGCAGCAGCCCGAAATGATGAGCAAAAGCAGAAGCTGCTTGAATTCTATTCCGCTATTGATCCCGAATTGAAAAAGCTGAACACGGCAGTCTCGGAGCACGCGAAGAAAGCTCCGGCGATGCCAGCTACAAAAGCACAATCTGTGCTTGAAACCAATGTGCGTCCACTAAATATCCACATTCGCGGAAACTTCCTGACGAAAGGGGACGAGGTGAAAATCG
>JAKUOW010000330.1 GCA_022451045.1 Pirellulales bacterium
CAGTTAGCGCGGTTATCTTCAACTCCAAAAACTCAGCGGATCCCCGGTGCACCCAAAGTGAGAATTTACCGTCCTGTCGTTCAATAGGCATTTCATAGTCAAGTTTGCGTTCACCGTTCAGGTCGATCGTTAAAGATTGACCGTTCACTGTGACTTTAAGAGTCACTTCCTCGCCCACCTTTAAGGGTGTGTACACGATTCCTTCGCGGGGATACGTTTGCTTACCGCCAACCCGATGAAATGCCTGCACCGTTTGGCGATTATCATTCGTGCTCGTGTAGACGTCTTGAGATGTTCCCGTGTCAATGAAATCAAAACTGAACCCGATCGATCGAAAACCACCGGGCTGAAGTGCTTTGTAACGCAATTTTGCTACGAAATCTCTCGGGTGATCCATCTTAGTGGCAATGGTAGCAAAGCTCGTTACATCTTTTTCAATTAGCTTGCCATCTTCATATACCCAGTTACCGCTGAGAATATTCCACACATCATTATTCGGCTTGGAAAAGTCATCCTGCACAAAGACACTTTCCGTTTCCAATTTGCTATTCGGGTCAGCCTTTGCTTTTGCAATCTTCAAGCGAAGCTCGCTTGCTTCCGCTTCAGTCTCTGTCAGCCGCTCAGTCGCTACTTGGATTTCGGCGTCAGCTTGATCTAAAAGGGTTTCTCGCACACCGTCCCGCAGGATGGGATACCAGGCTGCCGGCGGCAATTCCACCTGTTCTATAATGAGTTCATCTCCACCAAGAGACGCAGGAACGCCTGGCAGCATCACCTTCGATTCATCCGGAAAGCGGCTATCGCCACGCTCAAAACGGTAGGTCACTCGGTCATGCTCAAGATCAAATGCTACAGGTATACCGTCTGTTAGGACTTCACCAAGCGTTGCATCCTTCTCTTTACCAGTTAATGCAGAGATTCGATCTGTTCTCACATACTGTGGTTCGAAGAACGCCCGAAACCGATAGTAATCTTCATGAGAGATAGGGTCGTACTTGTGGTCATGGCAGCGGGCACATCGTAATGTTAGCCCTAAAAATGCCTCACCAGTTCGCTCCACCGTATCGAAGAGTCGCACGTCACGATCAAATTTGTACCAATTGCGCCCTATGTACCCGGTAGCTGCGACCGTCTTCGCGTCATCGCCTGCTATCTCATCGGCAGCCAGCATTTCACGAACCATTTGATCGTAGCCTTTATCCTCATTGAGAGAATCAACAATCCAGTCGCGCCATCGCCAAATATGACGTTGACTATATCGGATTTCATTTATGCCGCGACTTCCATACCAATCACTGTAACGCCAGATATCCATCCAGTGCCGTCCCCAGCGTTCCCCGTACTGCGGTCGTGAAAGCAAGTCATCAACCACCGCTTCATAAGCGCTGTTTGAATCGTCAGAAAAGAAAGCACTCAATTCATCACGGGTCGGTGGCAATCCGATGAGATCTAAATAGACACGCCGGATCCACTGCGAACGCGAGGCTTCCTCTGAATAGCCGAGCTTCTGTTGCTTTCGACGTTCAGCAATAAATCGATCAATGTCATTTCGGCTCCATTTGTCACGCCGCACATCCGGGACGGCAGGACGCTGAATAGGCCGGTACGACCACCATGACCTCGGGTCTGTCTGTGGTTCCTCCTGCTCCGGTATCGAGGCGCCGCTAGCAATCCAGTCGCGAATCAACGACTGCTCTTCATCCGTTAACGGTGATCCTTCATTGGCCGGTGGCATTTGGAATCCCGCTTCACCAGTTATTACCTGTAGCAACAAACTCTCGTTAGGCTTACCAGGAATTACCACCACGCCAGATTCGCCACCTTTAAGAATGGCGTTACCGGTATCAAGACGTAGAGAAGACTGTTGTTTTAACGCACCATGGCACGCAAAGCACTTGTGTTCAAGGATTGGCTTTACATCCTTGAGATAATCAGCGCCGTTCACCTGCGTATGCGCAGCACTGCACAACAGCATCGCAAAGAACCAGATTAAGCCACTATGTTTCACGATTGAGATCCGTTTAGTAGCGACGACAGTAAAACTGATAACAATTCCATTATAGTGGATGCATAGTGAGGGTCGTTCACTTGAATTCTCTTACATGACCTTGAATTTCACCGACAATACCTCAATCTGCAACAAAAACTAACGAGACAGTAAATTAATGGTTTTCGGTCTATTCATTTCTTCTACTCAGATTCATTACATTCCTATGATTCGCCGTGCAAGAGCATTGGCCTCCTGCACTCTTACGTTGTTTGTGTTTCTTATACTCGGGAACCATCTCACAGCACAGAACACTCAACTCCTTACGTCCAAACCACTGAAACTAAAGGAGCCTCTCGACAAATTAATGGTGCAAGGCATCAAACAGTATTGCTTGGAGCATCTTGAAAACTCACGTGATGTTCGCACTCACAAATGGAATCGTGACTACTCAACCTTCGACACCTATAAATCCAGCATCAAAAACAATCGTGATAATCTCGCATCCATCCTCGGCGTCGTTGATCCGCGTCTGACAGCAAATAAAAAGTCGCAGTTTGAATTCACTGGAACGGTTTCACACGATTCTCTAATTCAGGATGCTGAGACTTACAAAGTGCACTCGATTCGCTGGCAAGTCATTAGCGGGGTCACCGCTGAAGGGTTGTTGCTAATTCCGGGTAAACCGAAAGCCTGCGTCATCGCAATTCCCGACGCTGATTGGACACCAGAAATGTTCGCGGGGGTTACTACCGAGTTACCACCCCGGTTACAAATTGCACGCCGACTCGCGCAACAGGACTGTTTAGTTGTTGTTCCCATGCTGATCAGCAGGGATTCCAAGTATTCCGGTAATCCGGAAATCCGGATGACGAATCAACCCCAGCGGGAGTTTTTATACCGGCAGTCATTCCAACTTGGCCGACATGTGATTGGGTACGAAATACAAAAGATTTTGTCAGCCGTGGACATTCTCGAGCCGTACCTGCATCCGCAAGAGAGCAATATCGCTGCGATTCCGATTGGCGTGGTGGGCATTGGCGAGGGCGGCCTTCTGGCATTCTATGCATCTGCACTCGATGCTCGCATTCAAGCAACACTCATCTCTGGCTATTTTGAAAAGCGGGATGGCCTTTGGAAAGAACCTATTTACCGAAACGTATGGTCGTTGCTTACGGAATT
>JAKUOW010000331.1 GCA_022451045.1 Pirellulales bacterium
ATTCTCGCCGCCGCTCGCGGTGGAGGTGGTGGCGCTGCACCGGCAGCACCAGCCGAAAGTACACCAGAACCTGCTGCGGAAGCACCAGCAGAAGCAGCTGCTCCAGCGGCACCTGCTGAAAAGGTTGATCCATCAAACATGAGCGTCGACGATATTCTCGCCGCCGCTCGCGGTGGAGGTGGTGGCGCTGCACCGGCAGCACCAGCCGAAAGTACACCAGAACCTGCTGCGGAAGCACCAGCAGAAGCAGCTGCTCCAGCGGCACCTGCTGAAAAGGTTGATCCATCAAACATGAGCGTCGACGATATTCTCGCCGCCGCTCGCGGTGGAGGTGGTGGCGCTGCACCGGCAGCACCAGCCGAAAGTACACCAGAACCTGCTGCAGAAGCACCGGTAGAAGAAGCCCCTGCTGAGGAAGTTGTGGAAGAACCTGCTGCACCTGCTGGTAGCGTCGATAAAGATTCGATGACGACCGACGAGATTCTTGCCTATTGCCGCAACGTTGACGGCTAACGCTGGAAATGACCTCAATCTGCGTCTAAAGAATTCTATTGTGAGTTACTTGCTCACATCGAGCATGCGCTGCAGTGCAATCAAAGACCACTTGCTGGTTTCATCATCGACTTCGATCGTATTCACGGGAGTACCGTTGGCAAGATTCTCAAGACTCCAGCATAAGTGCGCCAAATCGACACGGTACATCGTGGCACACATACATATCACCGGCGATAGAAAGTGAATCTCCTGCTCCGGATGCTCGTGCTTAAGGCGGTTCACTAGGTGAAGTTCCGTTCCTATTGCCCACTTCGTACCAGCAGGTGCCGCTTTCACTTCCTGAATGATCTTACCTGTCGAACCGGAAACATCTGCCAGATCGTTCACTTCCTGTGGACATTCCGGATGAACCATAATTTTGATGTCTTCAACTCGTTCACGAAATGAGTGAACGTGTTCGGGCTGGAACATCTGATGCACGCTGCAATGTCCCTTCCAAAGGATCACCTTGCTATTCTGGATTGCCGCTTCAGTATTTCCTCCGAGCTCCTCTGCGTAAGGATCCCAAACAGGCATCTGGTCGTTGGTAATCCCCATTTTCAACGAAGTATTACGACCGAGGTGTTGATCAGGGAAAAACAACACGCGACTGGACTGTTCAAATGCCCACTCGAGTATTTTTTCGGCGTTACTTGATGTACACACGATACCACCATGCTCACCGACAAACCGTTTCAGGCTGGCAGCGGAGTTGATATAGGTAACCGGTGTGATATCTGAGTTATCGATTATCTCACCTAGTTCGTCCCATGCATTTTCGACCTGATCGATTGCAGCCATATCAGCCATCGAACAACCGGCAGCCATGTCGGGCAGCGTGACCGTAACTCTATGTCCGCGTTGCTCTAGCACATCCGGACGGTTGGCCAAAATGTCAGCGGTCTCCGCCATAAAGTGCACACCACAAAAAACGATATTGCGGCAATCCGTGTTTTGAGCAGCCATTTCACTCAGTTGATAACTGTCACCTCTCAAATCGCTATGCGCGATGACTTCATCTTGCTGATAGTGGTGACCGAGGATTAGCAAATCATTCCCGAGTTGTTGCTTTACAGCGGCTACGCGGCGATCCAACTCTGCATTATCAAGCGGCTTATATGTTTCCAACTCAAATGATGGAGCTGGAGTGATTGTCGTGCTCATTGTCTATTAGGGGCATTGCCCTGGTGAATGTTGGAACTGGCAGAATAACGACCTGTGATTCATTCGCACTGTGTCGCTATTTATCATTATAGTTCGGTCAAGGACGTCTCGACAGCACCTCAGATTCACGACCGGGTTGTGGCCAGCACATAGCGACCTCTATGCGATGCCACCTTTGTCCGGCGGACTAATCTAATCAATTGGTGACTAATCAATGGGTGACTAACGCTAGTAATCTTCATCGACTAAAATGGGAACCCAGCGGTACACATTTGATTATGCCGTTTTAATTCCGCCGTTTTGCACCTGCGATACCGCATGATTCTTCTGATCGATAATTACGATTCCTTCACATACAACCTTGTTCAACGGCTTGGAGAGATTGATCCATCGCTGGACATACAGGTATATCGGAATGATCAGCTAACGGTTGACGAGGTTGAAGCACTGGCTCCTTCGCATTTGATCGTGTCACCTGGCCCGTGCACGCCAACCGAAGCAGGCATCAGCGTCGATGTCTTAAAACAGATGATTGGAAAGTTACCGATATTAGGTGTTTGCCTCGGACATCAATCAATTGGTCAGGCCACCGGAGCAAATATCGTTCGCGCAGAACACCTAATGCACGGCAAAACCGATGAGATCAGCCACGATGATCAAGGAATCTTTGAAGGGCTTCCCAATCCGTTCATTGCAACCCGCTATCACAGTCTGGTTATCGAACCAGGATCCCTGAGCGATGAATTCGAAGTGTCAGCCTGGGCAACTGCACCAAATGGTAACCAGGAAATAATGGCCATTCGTCATAAGACACATCAGGTAGTCGGACTGCAATTCCACCCGGAAAGCTTCTTATCCGAGGTCGGTATCGAGTTGTTAAAGAGGTTTATTTCTCAGTAATTGCAAAAGCAATCAACCGTTCACTGTTGTTACGGTGATCGATTCACAGGACTCCTATTATGCTGAGCGTCGACGAAGCACTTGAATTGATTAAGCAGCACATCACCGTGTTGACAGACGAACCGGTTGATTTGAGCGATGCGATAGGCAGAGTCCTAGCAACTGATTGTCACAGTACGCTCGACTCGCCCCCATACGATAAATCCATGGTGGATGGATTCGCGATTCGTAGTGCTGATCTGACTGAATCTGGTGGAGAATTCCAAATCCTGGAAGAAGTGATCGCCGGCGCAGTACCCACGCAATCGTTAAGAGAAGGTACAACGACCGCTATCATGACAGGTGCGCCAATTCCCGACGGTGCCGATGCGGTGATCATGGTTGAATACAGTACACAGCAACCCACGTCACCTGATGTCGTTGTATTAAATCATGATCCGGTAAAAGCTGGAACCAACATCCTTTACCAGGGTACAACGCTAAAAGTCGGCGATCAGGTATTGCAGGCCGGGCATAC
>JAKUOW010000332.1 GCA_022451045.1 Pirellulales bacterium
GTACTTGAATCTGCCTATGAAACGATTGAGGCGATGAAAGCCAGAGTTGTTGCCGAGCGTTTGAGTGAGGAAGTCGACTCTGTACGGAAGCTTCAGGAGTCAGTTATTCCAAGTGATTTGCCTAAGATCAATGGTTACAGCATTGTCGGGCGATATGAACCATCGGAGATTAAAGTCTCGGGCCGCAATCCGGTGGTGATGGCAGGTGGTGATTATTACGACTCATTTATGCTCAACGATGAAATGATCGTTCTACTTGTCGGTGATGCCTCCGGTCACGGTGTAAAAGCGTGTATGTCGATTATGACCATGCATACACTCATTCGCATGATCAAGAATGAGCAGTATCCGGATGCTGCAGAATTTGTAAGTGCAGTTAATGACCGCTTGTGCACCAGCGATATTGTTCAGGATGAAGGTGGCTTTATCACGCTTCTGTATTCGATGCTGAATGTGAAAAAACACCAGATTGAGTGGACCTGTGCAGGACATCCACTGCCGCTGCTACAGGAGTTAGCCACAAATGAGATCACCGTCATGGGTGACGAAGATGACGTTGGTTTACCATTAGCTGTTTCTGCTGGATGGCCATATGAGAAAATGGTGGCTGAAATCCCGGATAATTCACGTGTACTTATCTATACGGATGGCTTGGAGGAAGCCTATCCCCCGAGCGGTGATGCGCTACTGGATCAATTTGGTGTAAAGGGCATCATCCGTGGTCTTCAGGAGTCCAAAGACTTATCACTTGATGCAGCACTTGATCATATCTTTGATCTCTCTAGCGATATCACCGAAGGTGCAGGTCGTCATGATGATACGAGCGTGATTCTGATTGAACGCAAAGACTAGGCGTCTAGCGTTTGCCGGATGGCTCGCCTTCTACCTCTCTGGGTACTTCACGTTGTTCCAGTCCGGAGGTGTGATACCGTGGACATGTTTCATAAAGAAGTCCCAGCGTCGGCGCTGGCCGTAACGACCGCCGGATGAGTGTCCCATTCCGGGGACGACTAATAGTTCAAATTCCTTTTCAGCTTTAATGAGCGCTGACACGACTTGCATGGTGGACTCCGGTGGTACATTGGTGTCCATGTCACCAACCATCAGTAAGAGTTTTCCAGTTAAATTGTGCGCATTGGTCACGTTGGATTGCTTTTTGTAATGTTCGCCAATTGGATAACCCATCCATTGTTCATTCCACCAGCGTTTATCAACGCGGTTATCGTGGCAACCACAGCTTGAAACGGCAACTTTGTAAAAGTCGCCGTGGAATAGCAGCGCACCGGTGGAGCTCTGACCGCCGGCCGATGTCCCGTAGATTCCAACGTTTGAAATGTCACAATTCGGCATATATTCCGCTAAAGCGTTGTGCCAAAGAATACGATCCGGAAATCCAGCGTCTGCAAGGTTTTGCCAACAGACATCGTGGAATGCCTTTCCACGGTTGGCGGTGCCCATGCCATCAACCATGACTGAGATAAACCCAAGCTCTGCGAGCTGAATCATCCGCATCATGGTGGTGAATCTTTTAGGGACGTGACTATCGTGAGGTCCGGCGTAAATATATTCGATGACGGGATAGGTATATCTCGGGTCAAAGTCGCGTGGCTTAACAACCATCCCCCATATGTCCGTTTGACCGTCACGTCCTTTGGCCCTAAACACTTCGGGATAACGCCAACCTGTTTCCAGTAGTTGTGAAATATCGACTTCTTGTAATTTGACAACTAGTTTGCCGGTGTCGGCGTTTCGAAGTTCAGTAATGCCCGCCATGTCGATCCGACTGTATTTGTCGATTATGAATTCGGCGCCGCTCTTGACTTTGATCGTCCGAATCTCGTGTGTCCCGTTGCCATCTGTCAGAGGCACAAGTCCGGAGCCGTCTGTATTGATCTTAAAGTGGTGTATGAAATATGGGTCCTGATCAGGATAAAAGCCCCTCGCAGTGAAGTGAATAATCCCACTTTCTTCATCTACTTCTTTCACATCTTCAACGAGCCAGTTTCCGTTGGTCACTTGTTTGTGTGACCCAGACGCACGGTTATATAGATAAAGGTGCCGCCAGCCATCACGCTCCGATGCCCAAATGATCTTGGTTCGATCTTCTATCAACTTGAAATAGTAACGCGTACTGTCAAGAAATGTGTCGGATTTCTCGTCAATTACTTTGTTGACGGTAACGGTCGCCATGTCGATATCAAATACGAGAGTACTTTGGTGCCCTCTCTTGGTTACACCGATTAACGCTCGACCGCCGTCAGGATCCCAATCGAGTCTGCCAGGCTTATACTCCCAATCTGCCAGATAGGTGATGGTTGGCATGTCCAGCTTACTGACTTTCTTATCAGCGATATCGACCACAAAGAGCGTGTGTTCGTCCATTGGATCGCCAGGCTGTTTGTACTTATCCGTATGCAGTTTGGCTTTAATCGAGTTTTCGGGTAATACTTCAATACGATGTACTATGCTTGATTCACCAGGCTTATTGCGGCTGACCACCGCATAATTTCGACTTGGAGACCAGGGGTTCATTTGATCCGTGATGGCGTATGGATAGTCGGCTGTTCCATCATCAGTGAGCTTTGTCTTTTCGTTTGTTTCTTCCTCGATGAGCACCAGATTGTGATCTTCAATTATCAACGAGGATTTAGCGTCTGATTTTTTGTCCTGGCCGTTATCGGAGTCCTGCAAGGCAACATTTTCAAATCTGCCCTGAGTGTTCAAAAGTGTTGTGTCTCCAACAGCTTCTGATGTTTTACGATTAATCTCAATCTTCTTGTCACCGTCAGTTGTGATGTGCACGCGGTTAAGATCTTCGGAAACCTCGAAACCCTTGATTGGAAGCTGAAAACGAGACACCTCACGATTTAGTAGTGCCCCAAGTGCTTCGGCAACTTTATCGTGATCAAACAGCAGATCTTGTTCACCGAGCTCGGTGTCAACCAGATAGTACGTCGTTAGCAATTTACCGTTTTCCAGGCGTCCCGTTGGAGTTGAATAGGCGAAGTGATGTATACCGGTCCAGTGAATATCGATGCGATCGCGCAGGACTTTATTTCTCACCTCGTTTGGATAATTGATGGCCCGCTCATATCTGGAT
>JAKUOW010000333.1 GCA_022451045.1 Pirellulales bacterium
TGCCGCCAGGATGGCTCTTTCCAAGAATGTACTAGAAAATTATTTACCGCTTCAAGGTCAATATTTAGGAAGACGGTCTGGAGGAATGCTCTCACTGGATACCAACACCATTCCTGATATACACATTTGCGCGGTGTCACATGAAATTATGGGATTAGGTGATCACTCAGCCATTAGCGTTTCGACAATTGCAGCTAGTCGCTCATAGGAATGCAAACCTACGAGCTTTAGCCGAACGTTCCCAGTTTTGTCGATAAAGACAGTTGTTGGATAGGCATTGAAGTTTGGCACTTGCTCTTGCGTTATGTCATCACCCATTGCACATGGGTAGTTAATTCCTTCGCTTTCGATGTAGTTGCGTACTTTGTCTGCATCAGCTTCGGTGTTGTCACCTTCATAGTTTAAGCCAATCATTTGAAAACCCGCCTTTCCATAGCTTTCTTGAAGGCGAATAAAAGATGGAATCTCCGCCCGGCATGGCGGACACCATGTGCCCCAAAAGTCAACAATTACAACCTTGCCTTTGTGATCAGCCAGTCGAACAGGCTGATTGTCTACCGCTGTAAGATTAAGGTCAAAATCAAAAGATTCACCGGAATCCAACTCGCGTTTCGCCCAGTTCTTGGCTTTGTCGACAGCAAGGGATGCAAGTTCCATCTCGTACTCTTTGTAGGCGTCGGAGCCACGAAGGTTTATTAGATCGTCGTCCTGCGCGGTGTGGGCAAAGTCATCATATCCAAATTCAACCGATAACTTATATGCTTGCAAGGACTTGGAAATATCTGAGTTCAAGCTGTAGGCACAGGCAGCATTGTAGAAAATCATTGAGAATCTTACAGGATACGATTCTAATTCGGATGTTCCGTGGGTATCAGCAAGGTCAAGTAGAATATCTCCGGCTTCGGAGAAGTTATCGTAATTGGGGTTTTGACTAAAATTCGCTCCACGTAACCCTTGAGTGTGAAGATTATCTGCTTTTCGGATCGCAGAACCAATTTCGGTAGAATCATCAAATTCCGGATCGTTATCGAGTCCGCCCAATTCGCCTTCTAGTTCTTCAGCTATTTGGCCGAAAAGCGCCTCTAATTCTTGCACACCTTCCTTAACCTGCCTGTCACGCGCTTCCTCTGGTGTTTCTGAACTGCAGCCAGTGATACCGAATACGATTGCAAATAATAAACCAGCACATATAGATCGTAACACACGTTCTCTCCTGATCGCCTTGCCTGGCGGTTAGGGTTGTTGGGGTCCCACTAATTAGAGAGATACGACAACTTAATGGTTCAGGGCGCAAAGCGGTAAAGAATATTGGGAATATGGCATCGCCCAGTGGGGTCATACGCCTAAATCTCTATAGAACCATCGCTTGTGGCAAATTCATCCGTCTCCACGCCCATGCTATTAAGCAGGCTCACAAACAGATTGCAAAGAGGCGTGTTGTTGTCTTTGTTGCCAGCTACGTACCGTCCATGATTGTGTTTGCCGCCAGCAAGAATAATGGGTAGATTCCGCGGGTCATGTGCATTAGCGTTTCCGAGATTGCTGCCAAATAACACAGAGGTGTTGTCAAGCAATCTCTGGTCGCTTTCTGAGGTCATCCTCATTTTTGACAAGAACCGCTCTAATGATCGCAGGATTTCCTTTTCGATGATCTTCAGTTGCTTGATTTTCTCAGGATCCCGCCCGTGATGAGAAAGGTTGTGATGCTCGGCCGATACTCCGTTAATTGATGGAACGACTAAATGATCTTGAATGACCATCGTTATAATTCGCGAAGAATCCGTTTGCAGGATCAGTGGGATCAAGTTGAAAAGGGCATCTGCCCGACCGATTAAATCTCGTTTGTTGGCAATATCCGTTGGGATTTCGGCATCCACAATTGGCTTTGGCCGATCCAGCCATGACTCCGCTGTCTTTAATTCCAACTCTGCATCGCGGATTGCTGAGAAATACTCATTCAGCTGTCGCTTGTCAGCGTTGCTTACATTTCGATTCAGTGCCTTGGCTTGTTCCCCAACGAGGTCCAAAATACTGCGGCCCTCGGAAAGTCTATTGCGCTGCCGTCGCACTTCCCGAGGGTTGCCTGTGAGGAACAGTTTCGAGAATAGTCTAGCAGGGCTTTGCTCAGCCGGTATCATCACTCCATTACTCGTATAAGACTGGCTCTCCGGACCGTTGCTACTCAATGAAAGAGAGCGAAAACGTGTGACTTGGCCAAGGGCGGTGGCTGCCACCTGGTCAACAGATATTGAGTTCTTAAATCCTCCGAGTCCCGGATTGCGGGCCGCCGAAAGAAAAGTCATTTCAGTATCATGCGGTTCTTTTCCGTGTTGGTCTGGATGCGACAATCCCGAGTACAGTGTAAAGTCGTCTCGATGTTCCTTGAGAATATCCAGATACTCGGTGGTTTCGTAGTTCTTGCCGGCCGTCTTTGGGAAAAGCGAGGTTGAATGCAATCCCAGGGTACTGCAAATGAGAACCATTCGGTGCGGTGGTGTTGCGTGCTCGTCGCCAGCCTGCACAGGAGTGGACTCAAGAAATGGTAGCGCGATCGCAACTCCGGTTGCAGTCAACGCGTCGCGTCGTGTCAGTTTTTCTTGCATTACCTATTCCTAAATAGTCGACTCGCGATCACTTGATGAATCAGGCTACGCATCGGATAGCCGTCATCCTTTGTAGTCAGAAGGATCTGCTCTATTACTTCACTATCGGCGAAATCAATCTCGCCTCCCGTTGCAAATGTGATCAGTTGTGAGACGACATTGCGTGCTACCTGTTCTGTTGAGCGGAGCAGATGTGTTTTGAAATCACGAATGTCAGCGAATTCCTGCCCGTCTTCGGTTATACCGGACGGATCAACGGCTTGCCCGAGTTCATAATCCATATGCAGGAAGCGAAGTCCAGCGTTAATTTCACGCGTGACTCCTTTGCTGTTGCGGTATTGGCTACGGAAGTTGCCCACCGGATCAAAGCTTTCAAGTGCGAATCCGGGTGGGTCAATTCGCTTATGACATACGGCACATGTCTCGATCTGCTGGTGTTTAGTCAAAGTCTCTCGTATTGTGGTTGCACCGCGCGTA
>JAKUOW010000334.1 GCA_022451045.1 Pirellulales bacterium
AGCACTGAATCGCGTTTAGCAGCCAAACCAACAGCAGGAGTACTAGCAATTGCCGCGATGGATGCGAGTGCGTTTCTACGTGAAATTCTTGCGGATGTCATCGGTTTGTTCTCCGTCCGTATTCTAGTTGTGGCACACCCCTATTGTGCCACTGTTTCGTTCACAGACTATTATAGGGCTGAATCAATCTGCATGGGGAGAGATTAATTAAGCATTTGTCGTTATCTGAAGCGTCTATAACCTCGTGATAACTGGACACGTTGTCTGCTTTTTCATAATCGGAGCATTTTTCCCTTGGATAGTAGTTTGAAACTACTATCCAACGGCTCTTCCCGATTTGCTGCACATAGTATCCAAACAACCGGAATAATCGGACAATAGCGTGTGTATGTCGTTCCGGTTGTAACGATTATGTCACTACTTAAAAATGTGACGTGAGCCAAAGTGGGTAACGACTAACTGGCCAATATTCAACGACATAAATCTGTGCTGTTACTCAAGCGGAAGATCGATGCAGATGATCTTGGAGTCGTCCCGGGCAAATACCTGATTACCAGAGAATGCGGGATGAGCCCATGTGAAGTCGACGAGTTTGGCTCGACCTAGCTCAGTAAATTTTTCCTCAGTCAATTCAACCTGAAGTAATTCACCTTCGGAGTTCAATCCCAGTGCTCGATTCGTTTTCCCAATCCACACTAGATTCAGTTGCGGATTACGTCCTCTTGGTGTTAGTGAATTCTTATCTGTCCACTTCACTTCACCGTTTTTCAGTTCAAAACACACCACACCGTGTTGCTTATCGAGGAGGAATGCATGCCCACCCTTATATAAAGGTTGTGCCATCAATCCTCGCAGGTACATGTTTTCTTCCCACGCGAGATTGGCTTGTGTAAGTGTGGAGTCTAACTGGATGGACTTGGTGCCATGCCAGTAACCACAAACCAGTACATGACCTTCCTGAAAGATTGGTGTCGCAATCGAGACTCCATATGTAACTTCATATGGAATCTGCCAATGAACTTTTCCAGTTTCAATATCCATCCCGATGATGTGTTCCGGTGTCCAGCCGACTAGGATACGGTGATCACCACTCTTGGCAACAATCGGCACTCCGTATCCCGCCGGGTCATCACCAGCTCTCCAGATTTCCTTGCCGGTCTTTAGATTTAGAGCACAGTAGCATCCACCTGGAATGCCCGCATGAATGATCAGCTTGTCATCAACTACAAGCGGTGATGCTGCAAAACCCCAAGTAGGTAGCTTCGCACCGCTGTCTTTTATAAGGTCACGTGCCCAGATTTGTGTTCCAGTTCGAGCGTCAAGGCAATGGAGATGCCCCATCGCTCCAAGTGCGTAGAGTCTACCAGCATGGATGGTGGGTGTGGTTCGCGGTCCCTTGTTGTAATCGAGACCCTTATAGTTAGACCGGTAGTCATGATGCCAAACAAGTTTTCCGGAATTACGGTCAAAGCAGAGGATCCGTTCGACCCCGTCGAGAAGTGCATCGGGGTTTTTATTCTGCTCTTCTTCGCTCACTTCATCAGCGATTCGGTCCATTGTGAATACGAGATCTCCGACGACGGAGATTCCGCTATATCCCGGGCCAACATTTACAGACCACTTTGGTTCGAGTCCGTCTTCTGGCCATTTGGTCGACAAATCCGCACCAGGTTCAAAAAATCCTGTCGAATTAATTCCTCTCCACTGAGGCCAGTCAGACTGTTGTGCGTTTGAACTTGAAGTTAGCAGTAGCAAGCTACACACGGCGAGGAGACGTAACCCATGCAGTGGCCGGAGTGATTTTCGGAGAGCAAGGGTGGCAATTATATGTGAATTAATCATGTATTTCCGCTTGGTTTTTTTATTCTGACATTGCCGTTTAGTATTAGATTTTATGCGGAGCGGCGTTGGAGTTTAAGAGCCTGTTAATTAAGTAGGAAATCACGCCCTTAAAGAACGTTGGAAAATACTCAAAAGAGGTGATGGTAACTAGTTGACGAATTGAAATAGTGTTCAGTAGACTACCGTGTTGATTTAGTGACCATTATATTTTGCGTGCGAAATAGCGGAAGAAACACCACCGCTATTTCAGTGTTTGCCGACTAGCTGAGTTTAAAAGAAATGCGAGTTCGGCAAGATTTCTAATAAGGGAATAAAAACGATGAAAAGTCGTGGTAAACGAGGTACCGGAATGACAGCATTGCGGGTTGCTTTAATGTGCCTTGTGTTAGGCGGACTAATATGGGCAACGACGTCAGAAAGCGCGTTTGCTGCTGAGGCTGTGGATGCAGCTGTAGAAGTAGATCAAACCGAATCGGCAGCAGCTTCGGAAGGATTTGAGAAACACGAAGTAACCGTGTGGGCTATCTGCCTCATTGCATCGATCGTAGCGTTAACTCAGGCCTTCCTGTTCTACAAGAATATGATGAAGGCGGATGAAGGCAACGAGAGAATGATCGAAATTGCCGCGAGTGTTCGGCAGGGCTCTGATGCTTATCTCAAGCAACAGTACAAAGTGGTCATTATTTTCTTCGTGATTATCTTCCTGTTACTTGGACTTGCCGCCTTATCAGGTGTCCAAAGTAACTTTGTACCGTTCGCCTTTATTACTGGCGGATTCTTTTCCGGTCTGGCTGGATTCTTCGGAATGAAGACCGCAACCTGGGCAAGCAGTCGAACCGCTGCAGGTGCACAGAAGAGCCTCAATGCAGGACTTCAGGTTTCCTTCCGTTCAGGTGCCGTGATGGGACTCACAGTTGTTGGACTTGGATTACTTGATATCACGATTTGGTATGCCATCCTTCGATGGGGTTTCAACGTAGAGTTGGGTCCGATCACGGTTACCATGCTTTGCTTCGGTATGGGTGCAAGTGCTCAAGCACTGTTTGCTCGCGTTGGTGGCGGTATCTTCACCAAAGCAGCAGACGTTGGTGCTGACCTGGTTGGTAAAGTTGAGCAGGGTATTCCAGAAGACGATCCGCGTAACCCAGCTACGATTGCAGATAACGTCGGAGATAATGTAGGTGATGTCGCCGGAATGGGTGCTGACTTATACGAGTCCTACTGTGGTTCGA
>JAKUOW010000335.1 GCA_022451045.1 Pirellulales bacterium
GCAAGTTGTGGACTTTTATCACCAAGTTCGTGAGGCTAGCGAGAGTTTTGAAGATGCGATTAGAGAGACACTTGCCCTTGTCCTGGTTTCACCTGACTTCCTTTATATGGTTGAGCCGGTTAGCGGCAGCAAACGAGAATCGTTGACGGATCATGAATTGGCAACGCGGCTCTCATATTTCCTGTGGAGCTCGATGCCGGATGCGGAGCTGTTTAGCCTCGCGGATAACGGAAGGCTTGATGACGAACTTGGCAATCAGATCGACCGGATGCTCGACGATCCTCGCAGCGAAGAGTTTGTGCGTAACTTTGTATCTCAATGGCTCGACTTGTCGGGACTGACACGCGTTGCAGTAAATCCGGAGTACTATCCGAAGTTTAGTGATGATTTGAAAAGCGATATGGCGGAGGAGACGATTCGATTTTTTGCGGAAGTCCTGTATTCAGGCTTGAGCGCGGAAAATCTGTTAAGAAGTGACTTTGCTGTGGTAAATGCACCGTTAGCGAGTCACTACGGATTAGAAAACAAGCCAGCGGGTCATGCATTTCAACGCATTGCGTTAAATAGCGAAGAGAACCGTGGTGGTTTGTTGACCCAGGGGAGTTTCTTATTAATCAACTCAAATGGGGAAGACTCACATCCAATTCGTAGGGCTGTCTGGATTCTCGATCGCTTGTTAGATGATCCTCCCTCGCCACCGCCGCCAGATGTTCCGGAACTAGATTCGGAGAAGGCTGAATTCGCTGCGTTATCCATAAGGGAACAATTGGAATTGCACCGTGAAAAAGAGTCGTGCAATAGTTGCCACAAAGGTATTGATCCTTGGGGGATTCCACTTCAAAACTTCGATGCTGTTGGTAAGTGGCGAACAGAAGCTCTGCGAATCGTGAAGAATAAGTCTCAACAGGTAGAGGTTGAAGCAATGGCGTCGCTTCCAGAGCAGTCAGACATAGATGGGGTACAGGCACTTCAAGATTATTTATTGACCTATCATCGGGAAGAATTTGCGAGAGCACTTGTCACCAAGCTAACGACATATGCCTTAGGGCGACGGTTGGAATTGACCGATAAAAGAGACATTGACAGACTCACAGATCAATTCCTAAAGGAAGAAATGAGTTTGGAAAAACTGATTAGTGGAATTGTGCAGTCTCAACTATTTCAGACAAAATAGAAGTAACGATCGTCATTCGACAAAACGTAACGGAATAATAACATGAAGAAATCATGGCATTTGGATCGACGTACTTTTCTTCGAGGCAGTGGAATCGCGTTGACGTTGCCCTGGCTCGAAAGTATGTCTCTAGCAGCAGATGCTCAGGATTCACCTGTGCGAATGGCGTCTGTGTATTTTCCATTTGGGGTAAGTCTGCCTAGTGATAAGTCTGAATATGCTGAATGGAATTGGTTTCCGGCACCGGATGGAGATTCCTATAGATTCCGTAAATCCTTGGAGTCTCTTGAGCCGCTTCGCAAATCTGTCACGGTGTTAGGTGGGTTGTCTCATCCAGCTGGCCGTAAAATGGGCGGCCATGACACGGGTGATATTTTTCTAACAGGCGCAAGCTATCGTGGAACCGAATACCTAAACTCAATTTCGCTTGATCAGTTTGTTGCTCAGCAGATTGGGCAAAAGACACGGTTCTCTTCTCTTGTAATGTCCAGTGATGGTGGCGTCGGCGAACCGACGCGTTCCACGACGCTGTCGTATACACAGGAAGGCCGACCCATTCCGGCGCTGTCGAGCCCTCGACAGATTTTTGACCGTTTGTTTGGTGTTGGTGATGCGACTTCGCAAACTAAACGTCGGTTGCTTAAGAACACTGGAAGTATTCTGGACTTGGTGCTTGAGAATAGCCTTACAATGAAAAACCGGTTGGGTAAGCAGGATCAAAGGAAACTCGAAGAGTACCTTTCAAGTGTGCGCGATATCGAACAGCGGGTGGAACGTTCACAGGCCTGGCTGGACATACCTAAGCCAACGGTTGATGAAGACGCCGTGAATCTGGCTGTGGATCAAAGTTTACCTGTTGAGTATATGCAGGCAATGTATGATTTGATATTCCTTGCCTTCCAAACGGATTCAACACGGTTAGCGACATATATGTTGGGTCAGGTCGCTGGCGCTACAACGATTGCCAACGCATTCCCAGCATGTATTGGGTTGCAAGGTAACTGGCATGGCCTTGCACATGGTGCTGGCAAGAAAGATGGTGCAGAAATACTTGGTAAGTTTGACCAGTTGTTGACGCAACAGTTTTCGAGATTCCTGACACGACTGAGCGAGACAGAGGAAGGCGGCGGAACGATGTTGGATAACACGCTAGTGCTTTATGGCAGTAGCAACAGCAAGACGCACAATAACAACAACTATCCGTTAGTTCTGGCTGGCGGTAATGCACTCGGGTTTAAGCATGACCAATATTTGCGATTGAGTGCAGATAAGCCACTAGCGAATGTCTTCGTAACGATGCTAGATCGTATGGGAATTGAGCACGATGGCTTTGCTGATAGTACGGGCGAAATGACAGAATTGCTCGTCTAGTGTTTTAGTATGTCTGTGTTATTTTCCCATTGCGTGAGCCAGTCAGAAAACGCCTTCATATCCTGATAGCTGATGCACACAACATGATAGGTATCTTTCATCGGGATACCAAAATGGGGGTCACGACAGCGTTTGATGAGCAACGAAAAGAATAGAAATACAGAGTTAGGTTACGTTGATTCGGAGACAATTGCGCCGTCGGGCGCTGAGCGTAAACAAGAAATAGAATCACTCGGTCCGTACACGGTCAGTCGTGTTCTTGGTCAAGGCGCAATGGGCATCGTTTATGAAGCTATCGATTCGACGCTTGACCGTACGGTTGCAATCAAGACTCTACCAGCAGAATTAGCGAGTGATCGTGATCGTATCGCACGATTCAAAAGAGAAGCGACTCTACTTGCGTCGTTTAGCCATCCTCACATTGCGACAGTTTACAGTCACGAGGAACTGGATGACCAGCACT
>JAKUOW010000336.1 GCA_022451045.1 Pirellulales bacterium
GACTCAGTAACATTTGCCAACATGGATTCGGGAATCTCACCGCTCGACGCGATCCCTTTGCCAACTTGTAACAACGACTCCAATCCCAGGCGATGTGCAATCTGAGCACAAGTCTTTCTGCTAACTACAACTGACTTGATCCTCGTCAACTCACCTTCCTGATAATTGGGAAAGTTATGGAACAACCACTCGGTTACCATCATGCCGAGCACAGCATCACCAAGGAATTCCAGTCGCTCATTGCTGGCTAATCGATGCTGAGCTCGTGAAGAGTGGGTCAATGCACTTAGCAATAATTGTTTATCAGTGAATGTGTACCCGATTCGTGATTCACATTCTGCGGCAATTGCTGCACCACCTTCGATATTTAACGGCGCACCGTCTTCCTGCTTACTATCTGATCGATAGAACAAGCCGGTTACTCTATTCCAGAATCCTTTGGAGGTGCCCATTTTGAATTAATATTCAACGAGATTAATTGACTCGGCGGGTCCATTCCTTGTCCCCACATCATGCAACTATATAGTGTTTTCTATTGAACTGTGAAATTTAAAGATCACTTGCTCACTTCATCTGGGCTCGTCGACAGACACGTCTGAAATCAATTCACCAAGGAATAATAGAATAATACGCGAGTGAATTGGTTTGAAACGTCTCAAGGAAAAAATCCCTTTTCCTCAGATCCGCCCTAAAAACTGTCATTTATCTATACTTGGACACTAACTACAATTCGGCGAATTGTCCAGAATTCAGTGTATGCAGCCGTTGAACACCTATAAACAAAACGATCCGACGTTACCCGAGCAAGTGACTTCGTATTCCGACAAGATACGGGCGACCATTCACGCCATCCTCCGTTTCTTTAGAGTTCTGCTCCTCATTTGCATGCTCCTTTGGTCCGTTGGTGCCCTAACCTATTTTCCCTTAATACCATCCTGGCTTGGGAGCATTGCCGGCCTTGCCTTGCTGGTTATGCCATGGTGGATTGCAAAGTGGGTGGATTCGCCAGAACAACGCAGAAGCTATATCTTTTTGACGACCGTCGGTGTAATGCTCCTTTGGTTGCTGATCCCACCAAGTTCAAACCGGGATTGGGATGAATATCACGGTCGAATTGCAGTGCCGGAAATTACCGCTTCTAGTGTGTCTATAAAGGACGTGCGTTCGTTTCGATATACGTCAACGGGTCATGCTTCACCGCCTAATTTCACAAAGGCATACTTGGATTTGGAGATTCCGATTGACCGAATTGAAGGAATGGACATCGCCGTTGCTGATCTCACAGCCTGGAGAGGGCCTGCACATACCATGATTAGTTTTTCCTATCGGGTGGATGGCCAGTTGCGGTATATCAATGTGAGCGCTGAAACCCGTCGCGAGAAAGGGGAAAGCTACAGCGCACTTCGCGGACTCTTTAAGCACTACGAACTCGTTTACGTCATTGCAGATGAACAAGATGCATTGGAGTTACGTCATACCTACGGAGAAAAGGTGAGATTGTATCCAGTTTCGTTGCCCAAACACACGATCCGGCAAATCTTTGTCGATGTTATGAACCGTGCCAGAAAGCTTCAATCCCAACCCGAGTTCTATCACACGATTACCAACAACTGTACAACGCAGATTCTCAAACACATTTCCAGAGTTGCCGAGAATGACATCTCCATTCTGAATTGGAGAATAATAATGGCATCACACAGCGACGAATTGCTTTTTGGATACGGGATGGTAGACCCTAAGTTATCAGCAAGTGTGCCGCGTGATCACTTTCTTACCAACGAGCGTGCAGAATCCTTTGTCAAGGGCACAGACTATTCAGCCCACATCAGACCGTAGCACATCCGTTAGGATTCGCTTACACGCTGTAAGGTGATTCCAATTTATACTTCGGATTTGCTGTGACAAATTCAGCAATCTTCTCGTCGGCATTGAAAGCACCTGGTAGGAAATCAAGTGCTTCCTGAATTAACTCATCCGGTTCCGCGGTGCTGAATCGAAGGAATCCATGACCGGCATCACCGAAGCATTCGCCACCGAGACAAGCAACACCAAAATCTTCGTCTGCATCGGTAAGCAGGTACATTGCCAGACCGTGAGAAGTAATGCCGTGGCGATTACAGATTTCAGCGACATTTGGGAACACATAGAAGGTGCCACCGGGTACCAGACACTTCACACCATCGAGGGCGTCAAGTTGCTCTGCAAGATATTTAACCTTGGTCTCAAAGATCCCCATGTATTCATCACGTTGTGATCGATCACCATTTAAGGCAGCGGCACCTGCCATTTGTACAAAAGGAGGAACACATGAAAGCGTCGTGTTAATCAATTTGGAGATCATGTTAATGTTTGCTTCGCTGCTGACAGCGTATCCAAGTCTCCATCCGCTCATGCTGAATGACTTACTGAACGTGTAACATGCCACGCATTGGTCCAGCATGCCTTCCTGTGCTAGCAGTGTATGATGCTGACCTGACCAGGCCATCTGGTCATATGGTTCGTCTGCAAACACTGCAACATCCTTGCCACGTACAAGATCTGCGAGGCCTTGTAAATCTTCAAGTGTGGTTACACCTCCCGTTGGATTATGTGGCGTATTGATGAAGATAGCTCGTGGATTCGGATCTTCTTCGAGGAACTTGGCAACATCGTCCAGATTTGGCCGGAATTCATTTTCCTGAGTTAATTCGCTGTACCAGATGCGGCCACCACGCCGGTTGATATTGGGCGGGTATGTTGGGAAAAACGGGCTGAAAACTAAAACTCCATCGCCTTCGTTTATGAATGCTTCACAGAATAACTGTTCAAAGATCTTAGCTCCCGGCCCCGCTACAACATTTTCCGGCCCTACAGAAAGGCCGTATTCGCTATTTACATAGTCTGCAACAGCCTGACGAAATTCCGGGATTCCATTGGACGGGCCATAATGACACATGTAATCTTGTATTGCCTTGATTCCCGCAGCCACACCGTTTTGCGTCGACGGAAAC
>JAKUOW010000337.1 GCA_022451045.1 Pirellulales bacterium
CTGGTATATAGGCTCTCGTTCGTCACCGATTCTGTATACAGCGATATGATCGTTGACGCGGGTGGCAACCAGCGTGTCTTCGTTGGGATGCCAATCAAGTTCTAAGCCAATTCCATCCAAATCGTCGAAACGGTATAGCTCCCGTTTCGCCTCAAAATCCCAAACGATGATTGTGCCGTTCATTGAGCTGAAGGCGGCCCACGGTTTACGTGGATGAATGGCCGTACGAATAATTCGTCCGATTTGAAGGTCCCCCGGGTTATATTCCACGTCATTGCTTGTAGGATATTCGTATATTCCGACGCTCGATAAACCCGCCCAAAGCAACATGTCGCCCTTGTGATTCCAAACAATTTCGTTCACAGCGGATTCGTTCGTCCGGATTACCTCAATAAGGTCGCCCGTGTCGGTGTCGAATATTCCGACCTTGTTGTCATTCATAGCAAGTGCCAGGCGGTTAAGATGAGGATGCCAAGCAGCAGGAGTAGACCCAGGAGTAATAAGGTTTATTTCAACCGTGCAATAACCTGTTTCGACGTCATATATGGAAGCTTGAGACCACCATCCTAGTAATGCAATTTGCTTAGAGTCCGGACTCCAGCACATCCTAGGGTTGAAGACGGTCTGCCTTCTAGGAATGATTTGAAGCAATTCATACGTGGTTCCGCCAAGTATAAGTAAGTTTTTATGAGTGCCGGCTAGTGCGATTTTCGATCCATCCGGTGACCATTGAATCGAGCTGTTTATTGCACTACCGAATCGCAGGTAATCGACGGGCACGGATGCGTGTGGTTGTTGGATTTGTGAATTTAGATAGAACCATTCCCAATCACGCATTGACGGCGCATCATCAGCACCGGTGGTCGTGCCAACGTCAGTCCACCGTTTAAGTAGATTTTGCGCAACACGTTTACCTTGGTTGGCCTGTAGTTCGGTGTGCACTTGACGTACTGACGTAGCGTAAAGCGCCATGTTTGCACGCACCGTTTCCGATTCAGCAACAGCTCGCTGTTGGGCCTCGGCCTCTTTTGCAGTTGCTTCGCTCTTAGCCAGATCATTAGCACGATCTCGTTCGAGCTCAGCGACGCCACGTGCTTCTACTGCTTCTTTTCGTTGTTGCGTAGCATCATTCCACAGAAACCCTACGAACAAAGCCGCAACAATGGAGAGCAATGTAATGATTTGACTGCGTTGGCGTGCCTTTTTCTGTGCAGCCGCCAACTCCCTGGCCTGTTGTAACTCCCTAAGACGCTGGTCTTCACGCTCCCGTTCTTCAGCGTGCGCGACTGCGGCACTTTCTTCTAAGAACGAGATTGATTCGGGGAATCCATCATGATAACGATGGCCCCACGCGACAGTAGGATTATCCTCTTCCTGCCAGCTTAATGCGATTTGCAGGTCCGGATCGCGGTAGTGCCCTGCCCTGTTATCGTTAAAAAGCGCTGCAGTATCAGCCAATCGCTTGTAGATTCTAGCTGACTGGGACTCCTCCTCTACCCAACTGGTCAGCCTTTCCCAAACTCGCATCAAACTTTCATGCGAAATATCGACCACCGTCGCTGGTTCGATCACAAACTCGTCCAGAGGCATCACAAAAGTCCTGCCGCGTTTTCGATAGGCATCAAGGACAACCAGTACCTCTTCGTGTGTTCCGCCGACGATTTCGCATAGCAGATCCATCCGCGTTGGACGGCGAATTCCACGCTCGTCGTCACCTCGCTCCGTAAGTGCCTTGAATATACGCTCGCACAAACTTTTTGAATGATCTGACTCCAGTGAATCGAACACTTCGTCAGCATGCTGAGAAAGAGCATGGTTTAGTCCACCGACCTGATCATAATGATCCAGGTCTAAACTCTCACTCTCCCGCTGGTCGCGTTCCCAGGCGTCCCATACTCGCATCAAAGCGTGCTGCAACACCGGTAACTGGTCTACCTCGTCGCCTACTTCATTTAGTAGTTGATTTACAAGGCGAGAACTGATCGAGCCTCCGCCCACAGCTACCGGGCGTTCGATCGCATCCCTGCGTTGATCGCGTGTTAACTTCGGTATCAAATATTCTCCACTGTTAACCGCTTCAGCTAAACCCGGGATTTGGGCACACTCACCAAGGTAGTCCGACCGCATCGTCATGGTGATATAGATCGGAATATCAGAGGCGTTTGCTGCATTAAGCAAAAGGTGGACAAATTCAGTTGCCTGATCTTGATGGTCAAGACTCGTTTGCCTAAATCGAAAGAGTTCTTCGAACTGATCCACTACGATCAATATGTTGTGGCCTTCAGGAAGATCGGATTGACGGATTGCTTCGACAAGACCTGTTCGACTGCGCCTCAAAGTCGCCATCACTCGGGGTATGGTTTCTGGGTCTTCGGGATCATATAAGTCGCAGTCTACTAATGACTCAGCAAGGTTTCTTATCGGGTCACCACCCGGGCGAAACACCGTTACATCCCAGCGAGATCCTACGGAAACCATGGTGCCACCGAATAATGCTGGCAATAGTCCAGCGCGCACCAGCGAGGATTTACCGCTGCCAGACGTTCCGACAACCGCGATAAAGCGATGAGCGCGCAGTAGTTCAAGTAACTCGGTAGTCTGATCTTCCCGGCCAAAAAAGAGGAAATCTTCTTCCTGAGTGAACGGCCGTAAGCCGGGAAAAGGATTGAAGTGTGATTCGGTACTCATCTTAAAAAAACCGTTACTCTTCCCTAGTCTTGTTCGCGAATGTCGACAAGGCATCAGAATTCAATTCGGCGCCTTCTTGTCGATAAACGTCAGCAGTTAACGTCTTAAAACGCTCCTTGCGCCGATCATGGGGTGGGGCGATATAGACGCACCTGTGATCGATGCTACGACCGTTGCGGTAACCCGTAGCTTTGGTAAGCTCCCGAAGTTTTATATCCACCCAAGACTTAACAGTGTCTCCGAAATAGAGCAGGACGGAGTCGCAATCCTGTAGGTTTTGTATGTGCACATTACTT
>JAKUOW010000338.1 GCA_022451045.1 Pirellulales bacterium
TGAGGAAATCGGCTTTCTCGGCCGCGCCCAGTTTCTCCCGTGGTTTGAAATCCAGGTACTCCACCCCAATTTGGTGGCGTTCCCGCAATGCAAAGGGAAGCCATTCGTCAAGCTCTGCAATTTGAGGATTTTCGGAATCATACGTCTCACGTCTTGCAATCTGAGCAGCATATAGTTTGGCTAATTCTGTAAACTTCGTTGCTAATTCATCCGGTGCGCACGCCGTCAATTCACGCCATGCGTACAAAGGGTGTGATTTTTCCAGCGGCTGTTTGTTTAGAGCAAGTATCCAGCGACTTAGTAGATCCTGAGGCAAGTCATATTCGGTAGCCACGACACTAGGAGGACGTCGAAATATTAATGCGTTGTCAGTAGGCTTAGTGTTGTTCAGCTCTTCTCCGTCTTTCGGTGTTCCATAGAATACCTGATGGACTGCGGAAAGTGCTTGTTTGATTTGTTCATCGCCACCGAGTAGTTCCAAGGAGATCCTGCTTGCTAATTTGTCTGAAAGATCGCGCTGGATAGTCTTCAGTTGTTTTATGACGTCGCGATCCGATTGTCGGTATAGAAATCCTTCGGTGCGCCGCGAGCTCGCTAGGAATCCGAACATTGAGTAGTAATCGCGCGTTGTTATGGCATCAAATTTGTGGTCGTGACAGCGGGCACAACCCAGAGTGATACCGAGAAACGCTTTGGACATGACGTCAATTTGATTGTCAATGCGATCTGCTTGATCCTGCCGGACGTCTACTGGTGAATGCACCGCTTCACCAAGCCACCAGAATCCGGTGGCTAAAATGCTCTCGTTAGTACCACTTTCGGATAGTCTCGGGTTAGTGACTAGATCTCCAGCGATGTGTTCGCGAATAAATTGGTCATAAGGGACGTCCTCATTAAACGCACGAATTAGGTAGTCCCGATATTTGTATGCGTTGGGAATGGAGTAATCGAATTCATGGCCATAAGATTCTGCATATCTAACCAAATCCATCCAATGCCGCGCCCATCGTTCGCCAAAGGCGGGTTGATCAAGAACCTGCGAAACCACTTCCGGTAATACTTCGTTAGTTTCCCGCGGATCGTTAAGAAACTCGGATACGACATGCGGTGATGGCGGTAACCCGAGAACGTCGAAATAGATGCGGCGGATTAGAGTTTCGCGATCCGCGGGTAAAGACGGCTTGAGGTTGTTTTTTTCAAGATGCTTAAGCAGAAAATAATCTAACGGTTGTTGTGGCCAAGTTTTCGCGCGTACACGCGGCTCACGGGAATGTTCAGGAAGCGTCCATACCCAATGATCTGCGATGCGCTTTTCGAGGTCGAAATCGGTTACCTCATGTGCTTTTGTAGCCTCGCCAGCCGGCCACGGAGCTCCCCGCCGTACCCACTCGACAAAAACGTCAGTAGTTTTTTCTGGCAATCGAGATTTGGGTGGCATTTGGTATAGGTCACCGTATTGAATCGCACTGATAAACAGGCTTTCGTCGGGCTTCCCGGGACTAATGGCAGGCCCAGTGTCACCTCCTGCGATCGCGAGCTGCCGTGAATCCAGACGCAATCCCCCTTTTAGCTCTTTTGACTCGGAGCTATGGCATTCATAACAGTGCTTTACCAATAATGGACGAACTTCGTTCTCGAAAAACGCGATATCTGAATCTGAGAAGTCTACGTCTTGACCAAAGGCAGTGTTGACGGTGACCAGCAGAGCAATTACGAATAAAATTCCACGTCTCATAGAGAATCACAATTTCGTTTATAGGTGTTGATGATGTTGTTGATGTATTCTATCTGTCATGAAAATCGTGGTCAAAACAGCTCAAGTTCCTGAGTATACTGAAGCACGCTTGTTAGATTACTTGCGGTTTATTGTTGTCATCGTTTGTTGTGTTGCCCTAGATTGATTAACACGCCTATTTATGAATAAGTACAACTTTCTAATACATAACTTACTGTTCATTGGTTTTCTACTAGGCTGCGTTAGTTCCAGCCGAGCAGATGTGGACATCGTTGGCAAATGGAATGGTAAATGGATTAGTGAGGCACGCGGCCAGAGTGGCCCACTCGTTGCGACGTTTTCCAGAAATGAAAAAGGGGCCATACAAGCAATTTTTGAGGGTCGTTTTTTTAAGATCTTTCCCTTTCGTTTCGTAGTGCCGTTAACGATTAAGGAACAAAAGTCAGATACTCTCGTTCTGATTGGCAGTATGGATGCCGGTGAGTTGTTCGGCAAGTTTGACTACATCATTGAAGCGAAGAGTGAAACCGTTGAGGTCAAATACTCTTCAGAGCGGGATCATGGTGTCTTTTCTGTCACAAGGGAAACCGTTAAAGAAAAAGATAAAGAGAGGCGCCGTAGAAAGCGACGTCGGGAAGAGGCTAAAGGTAGTAAGAATGGCAATTGAACTGCCAGCTGGCTGTACCGAGGGTGAATTAGATAATGTGTCGCTTGACGTCCTGGTCGTGGCGCCTCATCCTGACGATGCTGAACTTGGCGCAGGTGGCGCTATCCTCAAATTGCTTGCGTCTGGATTACGCGTTGGCGTATTGGATTTAACAACGGGGGAACCAACGCCGCATGGGTCCGAAGAGCTGAGAGCGGAAGAAACTCGGCAAGCGACGGAAATATTAGGCTTGTCATGGCGTGGGAATCTAGGTCTCCAAAATAGGTTTTTAGAAGCAGACCTGGATTCTCGCCAAAAGTTAGCAAGCGTATTTAGGCTGCTACGTGCGAAATGGATATTTGCGCCGTATTGGGAGGACGCGCATCCAGATCACGTTGCTGCCGTGCAGCTTATCGAGGCTGCTAGATTTTGGTCGAAGCTGAGCAAGAGTGATATGCCTGGGGAACGTTTTCATCCCGAACGTATTTATAATTATTATTGCGTGCATCTAAAAATGGCCGCGCAGCCAGCATTTGTTCTGGATATTTCTAAGGAATGGGATACGAAGCTCGAAGCGATCGTCGCCTA
>JAKUOW010000339.1 GCA_022451045.1 Pirellulales bacterium
CGTGCAGCCAGCCGGAAACACGATGAAATGTTCGATGAATGACGGGAATCTCTATGACGCAGTGGTCGTGGGTGTGGATCCGGTAGGTGATGTTGCACTAATCAAGCTTCTTGGCCGGGATGACTTTCCCACAGCTACCATGGCTAATAGCGATGACGTCAAAGTTGGCGATTGGTGCTTTGCAGTAGGTAATCCGTTTTTACTCGCAACAGATTTCCAACCCACTGTTACTTATGGAATTGTCTCGGGAACACACCGATACCAATATCCTGCTGGAACAATTCTTGAATATGCCGACTGTATTCAAACAGATGCGTCGATCAATCCAGGCAACTCCGGCGGTCCATTATTCGATGCCAACGGCGATCTAATCGGCATCAATGGGCGAGGTAGTTTCGAGAAGCGTGGTCGCGTTAACGTCGGTGTGGGTTACGCGATTTCCATCAATCAAATCAAACACTTCATGGGTTACCTCAGGAGTGGTCGAATTCTCGATCATGCAACGCTTGGTGCAAGCTTTACAACAGACGAAGATGGGCGTGTTGTGTGTTCCAATATTCTGGAATCATCCGACGCCTATCGAAGAGGATTGCGTTACGGGGATCAATTATTGTCGTTCGGCGGTCGCGTGGTCACAACCGTCAATGAATTTAAGAACGTACTAGGAATCTTCCCTCGAGGCTGGCGAGCCCCTGTTTCCTTCATCCACGATGGTGAACGGGTTGATACCTATATCCGGCTTGCCGGCGTTCACACCCCCGAAGAGTTGTTGGCCAAGATTGCTCCTGCCAGCCAGCCCATGCCACCAGAAAAGCCTGAAGGTGAGCCAATGCCTGAGAAGCCCCCAATGCCATCTCAGGCAAATCCACATCAAAACTCACAAATTCCAGCGCACTTGGCTAAGTACTTTAAGCAGCGACGCGGATTTGCGAATTATTACTTTAACGAACTTCGAAGGACTGAGATTTGGAACCGACTAAACAACCATTACAAACTGGAAGGCATCTCTGGAACCTGGGACATCGCGGCAAAGATTGATCACCTTGGTGATGTTGTCATGAATCTCAGCGAAGACCGGATTAGCGCTGATTTGCCGCAAGGTAAAGCAGTCGCAGATCTGACACAGGATTTTGACACACAGCTCGCGCCTCGGGGAAGCGGTGGAATGCTGCTTGCATTACACCTGTGGAAACAATTCCTAACGCTCGGCCCCGGAAACTTTGGTGACGTCTACTATCTCGGTAGCGTGCGATTACCGGATCAGGATAAGCACGTCGATTGCCTCGTTGGGACGCATAACATCGTTGAATGTCGGTTTTACTTTGAAAAAGAACACGGCCATCTCATAGCGATGGAGATGTACCCCGATTTTGGAGTAGATCCATGCGAGATCTACTTTCATGACTTTAGAACAAGCGGTGACCGCACTTTACCGCATAAGATCCGAATCGTTCATGGTGATCTTGAATACGGTGTCCTTGCCATCGACGGCTACACGTTGCCCAGCGCCTCGGAAAAGTAAAGCTGATATGACTAAAACTAATTCGACTCTTAAAACGCTTCTCGTGCTTGCGATGTGCTTTTGCGCGTTCAATTCAGAGCGAGCACACGCTCAGGACTTTGTTGGGGCTGCTGTTAGAACTCAACCCAAGATGGTAAAAGTCTATGGCGCCGGCGGTCTACAAGGATTAGAAGCATACCAATCCGGCATTCTTGTTTCTGAAACGGGACATATATTGACCGTCTGGAGCTATGTGCTCGACACAGATCTCATTGCAACGGTGCTAAATGATGGCCGCAAGTTTACGGCTGAATTAATTGGGGTGGATCCGCGTCTGGAAATTGCCATTCTAAAGATCGAAGCTGAAGGACTCGATTATTTCGATGTAGGTGAGTCGGTAGATTTGTCTCCGGGTGCTCGTATTCTCACGATTAGTAACTTGTTTAATGTTGCTACCGGCAATGAGCCAAGCAGTGTTCTGCATGGCATCGTCAGCAGCAAGACTAGTCTGAATGCACGTCGAGGAGCCTTTAAGACACCCTATAAGGGACCTGTATACATTCTCGATGCCATTGCAAACAACCCCGGCGCAGCGGGTGGCGCGTTGACAGATCATCGAGGTCGTTTGGCCGGTTTACTCGGCAAGGAGCTAAAGAATGACCAAACGAATACGTGGCTCAATTATGCCGTGCCGATGAGTGAGTTAAGTACTGCAATCGATGACCTAATAGCTGGGCGAAGTCGCCCACGCAGCCTGAACGATGACGCCAACAAGCCTGAACAGCCACATACGCTTAATCGCATGGGAATCGTACTCGTGCCAGACGTCTTAAACAAGACTCCGCCATTTATCGACTTTGTAAGACCAGGATCGTCTGCGGCAAAAGCTGGAATCAAACCTGACGACTTAATCCTGTTCGTTAACGAAGGAATGACAGACTCCTGTCGAACCGTTAATAACGAATTGGAATTGATTGATAGCATAGACAGCCTTCGCATGCTGATCCAACGTGGCCAGGAATTGGTGGAACTGGAAATCCCAGGCGAACAAGGGACCAACTAAATGCAACGACTGCCAGGAATGACCATGCAACGTCTCATGCCCATGTTGGTGCTTGGACTATTGTGCCAACCCACTGTTACCCTGATCGCTCAGAATGCAGACGAAATCCTGGAGCAGGAACAAGCAGCACTCACAGCTGCTGTTAATCGGGCAGCCCCAAGCATCGTACAGATAGAGACGATTGGAGGTCTTGAAAAAGTCGGCGACATGCTTGCCGTAACAGGGCCCACAACCGGTGTGGTAGTAAGTACTGAAGGACTTGTCATTTCAAGTGCATTTAACTTCATTACCAAGCCTGCATCTATTCTTGTAACGACACCTAGTGGCAAGCGTGCCACGGCCAATATTATCGCTCGCGATCACTCACGAATGCTGGTTCTTCTTAAAGTCAACACAC
>JAKUOW010000034.1:0-4917 GCA_022451045.1 Pirellulales bacterium
GCCATACGGATGAATGCGACCAATCAGGACTTCAGAATCAATCTGAAGTAATCCATGTCCTAGCAACGGACCATGAAAAAGCGACCATAGTACGAATCCAGTACAGGCTGTCAGCGTCAAACCGTAAAACAACTTAAAGAATCGATCTACACTCGGCACTTCCGTTGCCAATTTCGAATCATCAATGGAAGCAACTTCTCTAATGGCTGTTGGCTTCCATTTCACTAACTGACTCCAGGCAAGTGCAAATGACGCCAGACCAAACAAACTCCACTTCAAGCTATATAGCAGCTCGGTATAGTTGATTCGATTTTCGTCTTCCCAAAGTGGTAAGAGCACGACATACATAAGCCCGAAATACCAGTAAGTACCGGCATTAAACATTTGACTTGGCCGCTTCAGATCGAAGGCATAGATCAAATAACTGGCCATCAGCAGGAACATCGGTACGGAATAAGCAATTTCCGGATTCAGAGCAAGAAATAATCCTTCGTCTGCACCTGGGCGGCGAAATTGCTCCCCAGACAGCAAGTACGCGTAAATGGAAAGTGCAAGTCCGTTAACCACGATCGCGGAGACCACCGATGTAACGCGTCGCAACAATGCCCAAATCTGCTGATTACTTCCTACCGTATCCTCCATAAGTCTCGGGAACATTTCCTCGAGCCCGCCAAACCACTTCTGTCGTGTAGACAATGCGATAGCAGCAAACAATGCGAAGAATCCATAACCCCACATCAATATCAAATCGACAATGGACTGTTGCTTGATTCCCAATGCAATCAGCATTGGCAACATCGCAATCGTCGTGAGAACACCAAGTCCCGGCGCCCAACGATAGCGATCCGGAATCACTGTGATCCATGAAATCAAAATAGATGAAAGCGCAATCCAATCCATAATCTGGATATCACCGGGGTGCAGGAATGCATCAGCAACCGGGTAAAACTCACTCTGGAAAATCACTTTGGCAACTTGAGGGATCAATACGATCAGAATATTGATCAAGAAGTAAAGTGTGTTTAGGCCCTGCACGATGTAATCAACATACATCCACTCCGGCTTCACCCACCTTGCTACTTTGGCATTTAGATATGCAGCCTTTCTAAGAACAAACCAACCGATCATTAAGAACGACTGAACAAGAACCTGAATTCGGAGGATTTCCCAGCTAAATAGGCTGGGCATTTCATCGCCGAGAGCATTAAATGTTGCCCAGGATGTACAGGTGATTGCGAGCAGTATCGTCACAATCTGTGCCATCGCGTACCACTTCTTGTGACCGCTAGAAACAGCAATGCCGATTGCCTGCACTGTTGACAACATCATCATCAAGCTTGCCGTAGCAAATTCATGTTGTGCAAGATACGTCTTAAGAAACGTCAAGCACAAACCACCAATCATGGAAACCGTCGCAACCTGCAATAACCCTGTCATCGATGCACCAAACATACCGGATGCAACGACAGGATTATCTTCACGCTGTTCTCCGCTGAGTCTCGACTCCCAGACCTTTAGGCCGATCGCTGCGACCATTAATGTCGTCGTTACACCGTGAATCAACACTTCGAATCGGGTAGAGCTAATGTCGATAATGTAGTTTTCAATCCACGGACTGTGCGTAAAGTAAGCCCAAAATGCCAGAACAAGCCCCGATGCAACCATCCAAATGGCGTGGTGTTTTACTTTCGCGATAGCACAAAATGCGCCAATCGCTGTAAGCATGAATACAACAAGCGCCAAATTTGATAATGGCTCAGACGACTCGAAAACTGAAACCACTAGGGCAATCACAACTGAAATAGCACATATCAATCCAGCACCCAAGAACAGCGAGCGCTTGTGATCCGCAGACTTTAGGAAGCTACCAACAACGCCAGCAATCACTGAACAGACCAGGAAATTAATGGCATTCGGTCCCCAGAAAAAGTAGTCGATTAGCACACCCGTATCGGACCGAACTGCTGTAATCGAAAGAGCCGCTAGCCATGTTGTAATCGCACCTGCAACAACCGCTGATAGCATCAATAGCGGCATGTCCAGAAATACTCCGAACAAGATAAAAACTACAAGTGCTGTTGCTGCGACCAACAACATCGAATTCACTTCTGGCCAGGCTGTCACAATTGACAGTAAAGCCATCGCGCCACCAGTCACCATCAACCAGGAGCCAACTGTCCTTACTACCGCTAATTCTTCACCAACAATTCCCTTGTGTACAATCATGCCGCCTGCAAGGACAGTTAACGAGATAATCAGTAGTGGCGTGGCTAGACCTCCCACAAAATCCTGATCTGTGCCAAAGTGAAACAGCAAAAACCCACAGGAACAGACCGAGAATACCCCCAACCCTAATAGCTCAAACACGCTATACGCATCATCCCGCGTCATGTTCTGCCCTAGTTGGGCGATTTTCTTTAAGTGAATCCCAACCCCAGTCACCATTGGGATCAGGGGCAAGAGCATGATGCCCACTACATTCCATACAGAATCAAATGCACCAGGATTAGCTGCTTCAACTACTCGTTTAACGATGACCTGTGCAAAGCTCGGCCCCATCAGTGCGATCCAGTACGTGACCCAATGATCACGATTAATATGCTTCAATGCGACCCATCCCAGTGCACCTAAGGCCGGTACACCTAGTCCAATCGCCACTAAAAAATAGGGATCAGTCAATGCAACATCATGCTTTTCCAGCACCGTTGCTGCAATGAAGTTAATAGGCAACAGTAAAGCACCGACAAGCAACGTGGCTCGCCCGGAAGCCGGTAGTTTTAGACGCTTTATGACATAAACTCCAACGCCGATAATTGCAGCAACGAATGCCATAAATAGTAATGCCGTGAGATATGGCACCGCCGCATCCTTCAGCTTCACGTGCAAAGTCGCAACAAGCCCGATCGTCGATCCGATGATGCTGATTCCGGCTATAAACTCAAACCACCGAACATTTCGGGATTCCATAAACGCACTCATCACTTCGGAAAAAGTACGTTTGGGTGGTACAGGCGTCGCAGGTTCAATCGGTGCACTTACCTCACGTGCAACTGCTGGTAAAACTTCAACAGTTGGGACTGGGGTAGATTGCCCCGGCACCGTCTCTTGTTCACTAACTTGAGAATCTTCGACAGATTCAGATATTGATACTGGCGCGGAGGCATCATCCGTTTGTTCGGATTCGTCCACTTCAAATTCTGAAACCGAAGCCAATTCCGAATCGCTCTCAGCTGAATCATCATCAGTCTGATCTGTCTCATTCACAGAGTATTTCGAAAGTACTATCGGTGCCTGATAATCTTCTTCATCCGTTGATTCGACTTTAAACTGCGAAAGCGGGACAGGTTTGGGGGTTGGAACAACAGGCTCGGCTACTTGAACACTCTCAAGAGCAGCCTGTTCACGAGAGACTAATCCACTCAGCTTTGCGAATTCAGCATCTGAAATCGAACCATCATTTTGCCATTTTTGTATGAGTGCCCGTGTTGCTATCAAATCCGTGTGACGATTGCCATGAGCGTTTGTCGTTTGAGCTCCCGTTTTATTCGTCGCGTTTCCGGAGTTACCAGGTTTAGCCGAAGGAATTGTACGATTCTGTTTTTTTTTATCAGGCTGCCCTGCTTTTACTTGACTCGCAAATAACCACAGAATGACGCCAACGACGATAATGACGATAATCGGCAATAGATACTCAATAATGCCAGCTATCAGCTCAAAGATACAGTCACCGAGCATTACCGATATGGATGGCAATATGTTTTGAATTGTCGATTCAACGAGGCTCATACCAAACTGCAATTCGGTGAGATAGGGAAGACCGCCTGACTAGACTCCGATCCAGCATCATCAGGACCAACGCCGCACGCAGCGCATAATGGTTGCTTAATTAATCTCTCGTCCAAGATAACCGATATTCACTAGTCCATAACGTCCTAAAACTAGCGACGATTGCTGGTATTTGTCGTCATTTGCGCTACAAATGAAATAGAAACGGGTGAAACAAGAGATGCTTGATTAAGACAGTGCAACGACCGCGCCCTGAATTACGGCGGCAATGCGCACAACTTCGTGAACGTGGTCTTCGCTCAATCCGGCACCCAATAGCGTCTCTTCGTGTGCCTTGATGCATGCCTCACATCCGGCAAGTGCAGCACATGCCATTGAGCACAATTCAAAGTCAGTCTTGTTCGTCTCAGGATTCATCATATGATTCATCCGTAAACTCGCACGACGCTGATGATAACTCTCTTTTCCAATCATGTGTCGAAACCGGTAGTAGACGGTATTCATCCCCATGATTGCCGCTGCGGCCTGACAGTCGTTGTCGCCAGCTTCCCCAATAATGGACGACGCATCGGCGAGAATTGCATCTGATAGTTTTCTACAGCGCAAAAAATAACTACTCGTAAGCGCCACCATCCATGATTGCGATTCATTGAGCAGTGTACTCTGTAATACGTTTGATAGATTCAGTCGAATATCCTTGGCGGCGTCTGAGATCTCCGATCGAATCGCATTGATATTTTCCATGGCTTGTTTCCGTAAACGAACTAAGACTTACTGACTTCTTGATTACTGCAATGTTCTACAAAAAAACGACAGTCAGGCTTAAAACCAACCTGACTGTCGTTTATTGAGTTGGTCTGTCCCTTAGACGTCGAGTCCCGGGTCACCTTTCTTCCAATTGCACGGGCACAATTCATCTGACTGAATCGCATCCAATACCCTCAAAATCTCGGGGATACTTCGGCCCACGCTAAGTGCATTCGCGGAAGCCCATTGGATCACGCCATGAGGATCCACAATAAACGTGGCTCGAAGGCATACATTGGCAGCCGGATCGATAATGCCAAGATCCTGAGCCAGCTTCTGAGCACCGATCAGCGGGTATGCGAGATCTTTTAAATCATCATGGCT
>JAKUOW010000034.1:4927-28245 GCA_022451045.1 Pirellulales bacterium
TATTCATTGTCTGTACTTCCACCGACAACTTTACAATCACGATCAGCAAACTCACCCAGCTGACGATTGAATTCAGCAATTTCTGTTGGGCAGATGAATGTAAAGTCTTTCGGATAGAAATAATATACTGTCCATGTATCGGCATAATCTGCATTGCTTAGCGAAGTCAGGCTTGCCTGATCTGAACCGACGCATGCGTCTACTGTGTATTCTGGAAACTTGTCGCCAACGGTTAACATCGTAAGAAGCTCTCCAAGTTGCGGTCTAAAAGCGGTTGATTGGCCATCGCAAAAAGTTGCAATTGGCTGACTACACACCAACTTACCAAATTGCCGCATTCAAACAATCGGTCACCCCGCGACCCAACCGGCTACGCAGTATCAATTGAATCCTTAAAGCTACACGACAGGATTGCAGGCAATAAAATCACATCACCTAATAATGCAACTGCGATTGAGATACACGCTAGCTCTGCAAATAGGTGAGCATGGGGCATTTCGCTTAATGCACTAGCGGAAAAACCTGCCACAAGAATTGCCGTGCTCGTAACCAAGGCACCACCCACTGTCATAAACGTCCTCTTAATGGATTCATGTACTGAGGCACCCGACTGTCGCTCTCGTTGAAAACGCGTAAGAAAATGAATTGTATCATCTACGGCGATCCCTAAACTCACCGTAAATAACAGCACACTTGTTATTCGTAATGGCTCACCAACCCAAACGAGAAATGCCGCCGTGAAAAGTAACGGTAAGGAATTAGGGAGGATGCTAATCAGCCCTAGCTTGATAGATCGAAAAGCAATTGATAGCACAATAAAGATCACTACTGCCGCAACCGTGAGGCTTATCACCAAGTCGCTTATCATCTCCATAAGACTGCGCATTGCAACAACTGCTGACCCTGACAAGCTAAATGTAAATCCGCTGTATTCCTCTTCAAGGTGTGCTAGCGTTTCACGAAAGTTAGCAACCATCGGGCGATGTGATTCTATTCCAGTATCCTGCATTCTCGCCGTGACCAAAGCCATCTGATTATCCACCTGAATCCACTGGTGACGCACTTTCGCCGGAAGCAGGTCCACTCTGCCGAGCGGCATCGTTTGTGCAAATTGAAAGGCTGATAATGGATTATTAAGTCCACTCGCGGTATCAAGTTCGCCGCATATGCGATCAAGGACTGTCATGACTGGGTCATCTAAATCCAACGAATCAGCAACCGAGTCGTCCCATTGCACAATAACAGTTGCTGTCAGCAATCCACCAAATTCATCGTCGATAATGTTTAGTGCTTGTGCTGCTGTGCCACTTGGTGGCAGGTTTTCATAGAGGTGTGCATCAGGCCGCAACTTCATTGCATACCAACCAAGCATAGTTATCACGGCCAAGCTAAATACCAAGACCATCACTTTTCGTCGCAAAATGGCGTCGATCATCCATTCAGCAAATCGGCGTAAGAGTTTGGGGGCCATGGATCCTTTATGCAATGTGCGCTGACTCACCAGCGACGTGCCGCCAAGCAACGGTACGACCGTTATCACACCAATAAATGTGATTCCAGTTCCCAGTGCACAAACAAGTCCCAGTTGGCTAATGACATGTATCGAACTGACCATCAGAGAACCGAATCCGATAGCTGTCGTCACGGACGTCAAAAAACAAGCTAAGCCAAGGTGCGCAACACATCGAATCGCAGATTGCCTCGGCAAAACTCCATGTATCACGGACTCCCGCATATCAAAGACGAGATGGACAGCATCAGTGAGCCCTATAACCACCACTAATACTGGGACGATTGTGGTAATCAGATTTATCTTAATACCAAGGAGCGAGATCACCCCTAATGCCCACACTGCACCAACTGAAGCCCCAGCAAACGTAACAAGTGACGGAGCCCAATGCCGGAAAACCAGTAGTGCAATGATGCCGGCTAATCCTGCACCAATTTTCATCATCATGCGAGTGTCATTTCGTACACTACTGAATACTTCTGTACGTAAGGGCGGCAATCCCGTCAGGAGTATTTCCCAAGAGGGATCCTGATTATGTACTTCCACAGTTTCATGAAGTGATTTAACGGTGTCTGCGTAATCACTAACCAGTAGATCATCATCGCCAAGTTGAGCTATTAACAGTGCATGATCAGCATTTCGTGATAGTAGCAACCGAGATGCCAGTGGGTGTTGAGTTAGTTCCTTGCGTACTGTTCCTATACTCTCACCATCAATTTCAGGGGGAACAACGCGGCGAGGTAATGGGTCACTTATTACTAGAAGGGGTGAGACAAGGCTGATTACTTGCTCCACCCCCTGAATAGCGGCAACATCATCATGCAGTTCTCTCATCGCATTGAGTCGATCAACCGTTAGCAACTCCGGCGACTTAATCAGCAGCATGCAGTCATTTTCATCCGGTCGAAAATCCTTGAAGAGCATTTCCAGTTCTGAAAACTCTTCACTTGAATTCCGAAATAAAGCCTTGGCTTCATTGTCAAACTCGATGCGTGTCCAACCAATGAGAGCAACAATTGAAAACAGAGTTACAAACACCACCAGCCGGGTGCGATGCCGATCAAAGAGTGTGTCTATCATTCGGCTAAAAACCGCATCTATATAAATAGAAGTGGAGAATATGAATACGCGGAGATTACTCAGCCTATTCAGAGAGAGGTTGGAAAATCGGCTTGAGCCGCGTTTCCTGTATTTCTATCGTCCGCTTAGCGTCTTCTTCGAGCAAGTACCCATCGTCCACCAATTTGTCGCACGCCACGGATAACTTCTCTATATAGTATTTCAGACTCCCATAACGCTCTTGCAATGGCTGACGGGGATCATCTCCTTTATCTGCCGTTGTTACAGGAAAAGGAATATAAGAACCATTTAGTCCAACAAGTGAATTCGGACTTGCAGAATCTTCTGCGTACATATTCCAGCCGGTATATGTAGCGATCGGCACCATCACCTCTGGTGGACTTAAGCAACCGAGTTCATTTCCATCTTCGTCGCATATAGGTACTAAGACCACGTAGTCGCCCCACGAAGATGGTGGTTGATATTCCACGATTCCGTGAGACAAGAACTTTGGACCAAAGTCGTAGTAAGCGGGAGTATGAATCTTCTTTGCATATCTGATTCCCGCAAGATTTGGGAATCCAGTTGATGCCTGATCCCAACTTACAAGCGTCCCACCCTTAATACTCGGATAGACACTCGGCGGTGGCTTCACGCCATTAACCCAATTGTCCATATGCAACATTAGTGCACGCAGGAACACTTTATAGTCTCCAGGGTTTGCCAATGCCTGTCCTTTTCCACGAGTCGGCGGATAAGCACTAGGACCATGTTGCGTACCACCAAATGTGTAGAACCGCACATTTCTCGGCACACGTGCATCTCTGATTCCCATCGGATCTGTATGGGGCAGCGAGCCTGCGCGAGTCCAATACTCGGCAGTTGACTGCGTGTGCATGATCAAAGGAGTAGTATTGGTTCTGTCACTCGCCGTTGTCAGGCTCGTCCTCCAACCACTGTATGGATCACGTTGCGTAGAATACGAAAATGGAAACCTGTCGATCGGGTAATCGTGCTGATGTCGTTGAGTTGAAAAACGCGTTGGCTGTGCAAATCGTTGATTGAATGACCCGAGTCCACCACCCGACACATGTGGCATGACGGCATCAAATGCCTGCCGGCCCTTTTCATCCTGATTGAGCCCCCAATAGACTAGCTCCCGCAAGAACCGCCCGCTTTGAGAGATTCCCCAACCAAGCGCGCGTTGAATAAATGGCCGTCCATCTACCGTCAGGGGATTCTCTAATCCATCGCCATATTTAATAGCACTCATTAAGTCCCGTACGGATGTAAAGCAAAGTCCATGCACAATTGGGTCTTTGGCTTCATACACCAACTCATAGATCTGACCATCTTCAAATCCATTTTTCATCTCCACTTCGACCAGAGGCAATTGCCCCTGATGCTCACTGGGCTGTTCGGTCACGTGGAGTTGCCATTGATCGGCTGGCACTAATACGCGTTGTCCTCTAGCAGTTGCGCGCTTAGTCAACGCTGCGTGGTTGCCATCGGATTTTGATGGAAAGTACCCACCATGATTTGCCCGTTGAGCATTGGATCTATTCACTGCTCCCGGCTCAAATTCGCATCGCACAAGCCCTTTAATTGATTCGTCATTACGTCGCGCAATCGGTGCATGAAGTTGCAGACGATTATCGCCGGGGATTAACTCACCATCCCATCCACTCCAGACAATGGTAAATCCATGTCGAAATAGAAACCCATCACCAGCATCCTCAAGAGTTTTTGGATCATTGATTCCATTTGCATAATTGAAGTATGCCAACAAGCGCTTTCGTCCACGATTATTTACATCGTAGACTGCGGCACCGTTACTGCGCGTTGTGTCTGCCGGCGCTAACATAAACAGGTCGGCCGAATATCGAACTAAACCGTCAGCATCGGGTTTTACGAACTGCAAGTCGACGACTGATTGGTTTTGGTTCGCCGACGGATCAATCGTAAAATGCACTTTGCCGACAATACGTTCATAAGCGCCGACATCTCCAAATTCCGCACCATCAGCAAACGGTTCACGCGAGATGACTTCAAAACGCTCAACTTCAGCAGTTGCATGGCTACCCATTAAGGAGATAACCAATGCAATGATGAATCTAATTCGTGCCAACCGGGCCAAAGAACGTATAATACGTTTCATTCTTGAGAGCTCTCTGTAAATACAAAGCTAATTCACGCAGATGATAGTCACCCCACATGCATGATTCCCCTGACGGAACTCCATGCTGGTTCGTGACGTTGTCCCAACCTCTCGGACGATGATAAACGGAATGAAGCAGCAACCCTTGGTGTGAGGTATCCGTAGATAGATACGGTTCGGACAGTAAAGAGGATGCGGTCACTAAACCCGCATCCCAATACTGCTGCCCATCCGAATCACCGCAATCCAGTAAATACTTGCCCAGCCGCAATAGTCCCTGCGCGCCAATGGCCGCAGCACTACTATCGACCGGCTCAAAATCATTGAAGGGATCCGATGGCTGACCTAAGTAATCACCTAACTGCACTAAACCCGGTGCGCCTGTATCCCAATACGGCACACCGTCAGTCGGTGTGAACTCTATATAAAAGTCACATGCAGCACGCGCTGCTTTGAGCATCATGGATTCGGTTTCCGCGCGTCCGCCAATTGCATCTAACTCTTCATCCGGCCTGGTACTCAGCCATTCCAGTTGCTCTGGATAACCAGTCATGATCCAGGCGAGCCCTCGAGTCCAGGTGGTGAAAGGAGAATAGCCTTGTTGTGTACTTGGACACCGATACCTGCCATCGTTACAGTTGAACACCGATTCGTGTGCGACACGACCGCGTATATCATAGACATCCCGACCTTCGCCGTAGTACACGTTGTAGCGTGCTGTAGATCTTGCATGCTGCACAAGTCGATCTAGTAAGCAAAAGCTCTCATCGTTCTCACCCATCAGACAATGACCGAGCTGATGGCCAAGGGCCAATGAACGTAAAGATCGAATGGTATCGCAAAAGAGCGAATGTGGTCCATTAAAGGAACAAATGTAACCGTCGCCTTCTATCGTTTCCGACCACCGCGATGCTTGAACTGCACCACTGGATTTTAGTGCCAACTCACAAAAGTGAAGCTGCCAGGGATCTACGGAGATTTTACCTTCGAGAATCAACCGGCGAATAGCACCATATGTGCTGACATTGTTAAACCCGTGATCATGAACGCCAACATGCGTGACATGCGATGCCATTTCTTCGAGTGTCTTCGTGCAGCCAATATCCAAAAACTGCTCATCACCAGTACCATCGAACTGCAAAATTGATGAGCCGAATTGAAATCCTTGAGTCCATTCTGTCCAGCCTTGCGCCACATAATTCCCATTGATGGTAAATACCGGGGTCGTCGACTCCTGACGGTCATTTTCAATTGAGAGAATTTTATCGGCAGACAATGCCCACATCGCATTTATGCGACTAAGTAGTTCATCACTTTCCGGCACGTTTTCAAGTTGAATCATCTATTTATTCTCAGTGGCTTGCTGTAATTATCAGCAACTCATTTATCAGAGGCGAAATTACTTTATTCCAAAGGTGATCGCTGACCAAAAGCTCTCGTAGTCAATCCCCTCTTTATCCTTGCACTTCCTGAGGTGCACAAGTCGCACCACCCATTCGCCTGAGTGGCCAAACTGATAAGTCACGACTCCTTTGTCATTCGTCTTCGCATGCACATCTGTGACCTTTTCACCATCACGTCCCATGGCAGCAGTTTGTACATTCGTCAGTGCCTTACCATCTAACAAGACCTTAAACGCAACCTTATCACCGGGCTTTGCAACGAGAGGGTTGCTCAATGGGATAATTTCCAACTTGTGTCCGAGTTGCTTCTGCCACATATCATCCGTTTTACCACCAACCGCTAATAGTGATTTCAAATACCGGCGGTATCGCTCCGTCGCAGCTTGCTCGGCCTCACCTGCTTTTTTACGTTGCTCAATTACCTTCGTCAGTCCTTCGTGCTCCAGGTATTGATGAAACTTTGGGCCAGTCATTTCAATCACAGCCCAGTCACGCTGCATCGAGAGCAGATGCACTCCACTATGTTTTAGGTTTAGTCCAGCAACCGGTTTCTTGTCATAATTCGTTGGGTCCACCAGATTAACCGGTTTGGTCGATCTTCTATGAAGTAAAAAATCAACGGTCATATCTTCCTGAAGTGGCCGTTCAATTTCCGGGTTAAAGTGATCTCCCACAAAAAGGCGCACAGGTACCTCTGTACCCACTTCAACATGATATTTAAGCGGTGACATCCAGTAGTCATGTGCATTCAAAGACGTCTGAGCACAAAGAAGAATCACGCACCAATGTAGTTTTCTTAGAACACGGTTATTCAAAGCATTTACCCTTCTTCAAACTGGCTTTGTCAAATAGGTGCCCAATTTATGCAAATCGCTTTGGAGCACTGCCACGACTGAAAGTCAGTTTACAACACAAGATTGATCAGCAACATCAGATTTGAAAAATCAAACCTTCATCGAGAAGCTTGACTAACACCTTTTCAAACGCAGTGATCGCCTCACTTATATCCGCTTCTGTATGTGCTGTACAAAGTGCTCCACCAGTGCCACTCATCAGGTCGACACCGTGGTAACGTAGTAGTTGCTGATATCTAGCAACCAGATGACCTGGCATTCCCTTTAGCCGTGCCGGATCATCTATCCACACATCAGCTTGTTCACTTATATCTGACAAGCGGTTCGAGTCTGTTTCAAAATACACATGAAACAACGACGCCTGGCCGTAAACGTGTGCCGCAATTCCAAGTGACTTAATAAGATCGTGCAACGCTTGTCTCATATTCGTGCCGAGAGTATTCACCCGGTGCGTCACATCAGTGGATTGGATTCTCTTTAGAGTCACAATGGCAGCGGCAGCCGATGGCGGACATGCATTGTAAGTTCCGAAATGGACAACGCGTTGGTGACGATCATGATGAGGATCACCATTCTTTTGCATAAGGTCCATAATGTCACGGCGGCCCACGACTGCGCCTCCAGGCATACCGCCCGCGACAACTTTGGCAAATGTAGTGAGATCCGGACGTATGCCTTCGATACCCTGAACTCCAGCTGCACCGAAACGGAATCCGCTGATCACTTCGTCGAGAATAAAGATGGTCCCGGTTCTTTTAGTGATTTCGTCGATGGCTTGTAAAAACTTGTCTCCAAGCGGTGCCCTGCCCCAGGAAGCACCAGTAGATTCAACGATGACTGCCGCTGTTTGTTGCTGGCTTAAAAGGTCCTCAATACGGTCAATTTGGCGGTCTGACAGGCAGACCACATCTCGCTGGTCATTTGGCGTTGCCCCTAGGCACGTCGGCTCTTGAAACGGCATATCGAAACCATGAACCACATCATCATGCCAACCATGAAAGTGTCCTTCGAGCCTCAACAGCCCCGGTCTCCCCGTAAAAGCTCGGGCAAGCCGAATAGCAAGTAATGTGGATTCCGTGCCGGAATTCGTAAAACGTACACGTTCAGCCGATGGCACCATTTGCTGAATCTGTTCTGACCATTCAAGTTGTAGAGGATGGTCATTCCCGAAGTGCGTACCATCTGCAACAACAGATTGAACAGCAGCAACAACTTCCTGATCAGCATGACCGAGTAACAAGGCAGCATTTCCGACTAGAAAGTCGATGTACTCATTGGAATCCACATCCCACTTTCGCCCACCTTTGCCTCGCGCTGTATAGATCGGTCCGGGCAGTGCATAACGCAAGTCATGCCCGACAGATCCGGCAAGTACAGATTGTGCTCGGTCATACATCGAGAGCGAAGTGGATAGATTTGATTCGTTAGACGTCTTCATAAATTCCTCGTAGTTTGCCAGCAGCTTTGGGGTCGACTGAAACCTCAAACAATCGTCAGCGACTCGTTTGTATTGAATGTAGCTGATATTTGTATGCGTTGTTCGTGATTCAACTAGTCACGGTTTTCGATTAGCATTAAATATCTAGCCAACGATAACTTGTGCAGAAACCAACTTCCCCATCAGCACACATCCCCCTACCAAAACTATGAATAACAAAGCAATTGCCTTATTCACGGTCATAACCACCATATCATGCCTCAGCTCATTTAGCATTGCGGCAAAACGTGATCAAAACATTCGTTTCGATCGTGATATCAGACCAATTCTTTCCGACACATGCTTTCATTGTCATGGACCGGACGAAGGAAACCGGCAGGGTGACTTGAGGCTGGATATAGAAGAAGCCATGTTTGCACCTCGTGATGGAAACCCAGCAGTTACGCCGGGAGACATTCGCCGAAGCTCATTATTTCAGCGATTAGTTCACAACGACGTGGACCAACGCATGCCGCCAGCTGATTCAACTAAGAGTCTGACGACTGATCAAATCGATTTAATTCGCCGCTGGATTCAGCAAGGTGCAAAATGGTCCGATCATTGGGCCTTTGAAGCACCTGCCAAACCGGATGTACCAAGGCCTCCACGTTCTCGATGGGCTACCAATGAAATTGACTTATTTATTCTCGACAAACTGCGTGAGCGAGGCCTTCGACCGTCTGCAGAAGCTGATCGTTATACGCTGGCTCGCAGAGTTAGTTTGGATCTAACCGGTTTGCCGCCAAATCCTGCCGATGTACGAGAATTCGTAAACGACTCTTCCGACAATGCATATGAAACCTATCTGGACAAAATGCTTAGCTCACGTCATTTCGGCGAGCGGATGGCAATCGCCTGGCTCGATGCTGCACGCTATGGAGACACAAGCGTCTTTCATGCTGACGGACCGAGGGACATGTGGGCATGGCGCGACTGGGTTGTTCGCGCATATAACAACAACAAGTCATTTAAAGATTTCAGCATTGAGCAACTCGCCGGTGACTTGCTACCCGATGCAACACCTGATCAAAAAATTGCAACCGGTTTCGTACGAAACAATGCAACGACCGATGAAGGTGGATTAATCGAAGAAGAATATCGCGTGGAGTATATCGTCGACCGTGTGCGAACAACGTCCATGGTATGGCTAGGCTTGAGCCTTGAGTGTGCGCAGTGTCACGACCATAAGTACGATCCATTTACGATGAAGGACTACTATCAGATCTTCGCTTACTTTAATCAGGCTGCAGACCCCGGCAAGCAGACTCGTAACGGCAATCAATCTCCCATCGCCGATTATTACGATCCGATGCGATTGGCTGAAGCAAATGCACTTAGAGCTGAAATCCCAAAACTTGAAGCCAACCAACAAGCTCGCCATCAGGCTGGTGAAGAGCCATTTCAAATATGGCTCAAAGAAACCATTGCAAATCCCGAAGCAGCTGCGATTGATGCTCGACCATCAGATCCAATCGTCCACTTGCCATTAGATGAAGGGAAAGGTAAGACCGCAGCGGATTCGGCAAAGAAGGATCGCAAAGGCAATCTAAAAGGACCCGAATTGTGGGATGAGGGAGTTGAAGGTAAGGCCTTTAAGACGGATGGTGCCAGCTTCATCGATCTGGGAAAGACGACGAATTTTGATCGCCAGGATCGCTTCTCTTTCGGTTGCTGGATTAAGCCAACGGGTGATGCATCGGGTTCACCGATCGGGAAGATGGCTGAGAACAAGAACAATCGCGGATTTATTCTCGATTCATCCGGTGGCACGCTTCAAGTGATGATTTCTAACGAATGGCCTTTGAATTCGATAATGGTCCATACAGCCGAGAAACTTACGCCTGATGAGTGGCAACATGTCTTTGTTACATATGATGGCTCAAGTAAAGCTGCTGGAGTTAAAGTCTACGTGAATGGTGAACAGCGTAAGCTCGCTGTAATCGCTGATTGTCTTACATCTACGATTCATAACCTTCAGCCTCTTCTGATCGGCCGTCGTTATGGTGGAGAGAAAGGGTCACCGTTTAAAGGACTAATCGATGATGTGCGCATTTACGATCGGATGTTGTCTCAAACTGAAGTCGCGGCACTAGCTGGTGAAGACCGTGTGTCGCCATTATTAAAAGTTGAATCTCTGACAGAAGACCAAAAAGACATCCTTAGAGAATACTACTTGAAGAAGCACGATGATGAGTACAAGAAGATTGCAGGCGAACTGAGAAAGGCCAACGACCGAATCGCATCACTTACGTTACCTGCATCAACCGTGATGGTAATGCAGGATGTTGCTACACCTCGTGAAACATTCATCCTGACACGTGGCCAATACGACCAACCCAGTGACACCAAGGTATCCCCTACTCCTCTGCTGCGTCTTACCGATCCCGGAAACGAAAGCCCTGAGAACCGACTTGGACTTGCCAATTGGTTGTTTCAGGACAACCACCCGCTCACATCACGTGTGGCCGTAAATCGATACTGGACTTTGTTGTTTGGACGCGGCATTGTTCCAACGCTCGAAGATTTTGGTTCACAGGGTCAGTACCCAAGTCATCCGGAATTGCTCGATTGGCTTGCGGTTGATTTCCGCGAGAGCGACTGGGATATCAAACGCATGATGAAAATGATGATGATGTCGTCGACGTATCGACAGACATCCGCTGTGACCGATGAATTACTGGAAGAAGATCCCGATAACTTACATCTGGCACGCGGACCACGATTCAGACTTCAGGCTGAATTTATCAGAGACAATGCTTTGGCTGTCAGCGGTTTGTTGATCTCTGATATGGGAGGTCCAGGTGGCAAGGTATACCAACCGCCCGGATTGTGGGCTGAGGTTGGATTAGGAGGTAATCCAAAGTTCGTACAGGACCATGGAATGAAACTATATCGTCGAAGTATCTATACATACTGGAAGCGAAGTGCACCTCCACCAAATATGCAACTGTTTGATGCTCCAACACGGGAAAGGTGTATCCTTCAGAGATCGCGAACAAATACACCCCTTCAAGCACTCGTATTACTTAACGATGTGCAATACGTGGAAGCCGCTAGGAATCTTGCACAACAGATACTAACGGCACCGCCGGCAACAATCGATCAACAAATCGGCGATCTTTACATGCGTGTGCTTTCCAGACCGGCACGAGCAGAAGAAGTCGAAATACTAAGTGATATTCTTTCTGAATACCTATCAGAATTCGCAGCTGATATAGAGGGCGCCAAGAGCCTGGTGAGTTTCGGTGAATCCGCGCGGGATGAGTCGATTGAAGTATCCATGCATGCCGCATGGACGATGCTTTGCAGCATGGTTATGAACCTGGACGAAGCAGTTACAAGGAATTGATAGCAGTATGAACCCAATAGCAGAACAACAACAATTACTAACTCGCCGGCAGTGGCTATCTCCGCTGCGCAACTGTGTTGGCATGGCCGCTCTGGCCACGCTTGATGGTGTCATACCCAAGCAACAGGCAGTGGCTGCGCGCCAATCCGGAATCCCCGGGTTGCCACACTTCACGCCGAAGGCAAAGCGTGTCATCTCGCTGTTTATGGCTGGTGGACCTAGTCATATTGATCTGTTTGATTACAAACCGGAAATGGAGAAGATCCATGGCATCGAGCTTCCAGAGTCCATCCGGCAGGGTCAGCGATTAACCACGATGACCAGCGGTCAGGCTAAATTCACGTGCGTGTCTCCGATGTTCAAGTTTGAGAAATTCGGTGAACGGGGCACATGGATCAATCCTGAAGTCCTCCCACACACTTCAAAGATCGCTGACGATATCGCCATCATCCGTTCGATGAACACGGAGGCTATCAACCACGATCCGGCGATTACTTATATCAACACCGGCCGCCAACAGCCTGGGCGACCTAGTTTTGGATCATGGATTAGTTATGGACTCGGTTCGGAAAACAAAAACTTACCAGCGTACGAGGTATTTGTATCTGTCGGCGCCATGCCCGGTCAGGCACTCTACTCACGACTCTGGGGAAGTGGATTCCTCCCGTCCAGGCATCAGGGTGTTCAATTCCGAAGTGGAGGTGATCCGGTACTGTACTTATCCAATCCGCCTGGTGTGAATACTAAAGCCCGACGCAAAATGCTCGATGGGATCGCAAAATTAAATCAACAAAATTATGACCGTACGCGTGATCCTGAAATTCAAACTCGCATATCGCAGTATGAACTCGCATTTCGCATGCAAACTTCGATTCCGGATTTAATGGACATTTCCGACGAAACGGAATCCACCTTAAACATGTATGGCGAAGAAGCCAAAAAGCCGGGCACGTTTGCCGCTAACTGCATTCTTGCCCGACGCCTTGCCGCGCGCGGTGTGCCGTTTGTTCAATTATTCCATCGTGGTTGGGATCAACATGGAGGATTGCCGGCCAATATCCGGAAGAATGGAAAAGGCACCGACCAACCCGCTGCCGCATTGCTCAAGGACCTCAAGCAACGCGGAATGCTCGAAGATACCGTAGTCATTTTTGGCGGTGAATTTGGTCGTACGATTTACAGCCAGGGGAAACTCACCAAAGACAATTATGGGCGAGACCATCACGGCCGGTGCTTTAGCACATGGGTTGCAGGTGGTGGTTTCAAACCTGGCATCGATTACGGAAAAACCGATGACTTCGGGTACAACATTGTCGAAAATCCCGTTCACGTGAACGATCTAAATGCTACGATCCTTCACAATTTGGGTATCGATCACGAGCGATTCAGTGTGAAGTATCAGGGACTCGACGTACGGCTGACTGGTGTAGAAGGCGCACAGGTCGTCAAAGGACTATTGGCGTAAACGCTTATAGGATCTCCTGGATCAACTCGCGTTCTTCGAGTAGATAGCGAGGGCGACCGGTCGGATCATTAAACGTCATCGATGCATCAATTCCCAGATGACGATACATCATTGCCAATATACTTTCAGGGCGATATGGAGTATCTGCAGGCACTTCGCCTTTTCTGTTTGATGATCCAACGATACCCGGCTTAAGGCCACCACCGGATAGCATCACACTCATCACAGCGCCCCAGTGATCACGTCCGGCATTCCCGTTAACCCGCGGCGTACGACCAAATTCACCCATGGCAATCACGAGTACATCGTCTTGCATTCCCCGAGCGTGCAAATCGCTAATCAATGCTGCAACGCCTTGGTCATATGGGACTGCATGGCTCGCGAGTCCTTTGGCAATGTTATTGTGGTCATCCCATCCAGTACTACGCACCGTAACACACGTTACCCCTGCTTCCACCAGACGTCGTGCTAATAACATGCTCTGTCCGACGGTGTTGCGACCGTACTGTTCGCGGATAGCATCAGGCTCAGCATCGATATGAAAAGCTTCACGTGCTCGTGATCCATGCACGAGATCAAATGCCTGTTGTGAAAACTCATCCAACGCGTCTGTTGTACCCTGCAGGTCTTTTACGTGTCTTTGTTTATCCAGATCATTCAGCAAATCTCTACGGCTCGACAGCCTGTCAACGCTTATGTTCTTGGCCAATTGCAAATTGGGTACTGCAAATCCCGCTTTATTTGGGTCGCCCGCAGCTTCAAATGGATTGTGGGATTGGCCAAGATAGGCTGCACGCCCGTTACGCATGACACTCGGCACAGCTACATACGAAGGAAGTGCTGGATGATTCGGACCGATCGTTCTTGAAATCACTGATCCGAAAGCCGGAAACTGATTTGGGCCACCTTTTGGTCCGGATTTGTAATAACCCGTTTGTGTTAGATGGCTAGATGGATCATGACTGTTACTTGGGTGCCAAACTGAACGGATAATCGAGAGTTTGTCAGCGATCTTTGCCTGTTGAGGCATCCACTCGCTAAAGAAGGTACCCGAAACACTTGTCGATATAGGCTCATAAGCACCACGAATTTCTATCGGTGCACTCGGCTTAGGATCATAGGTCTACAAATCTGTTGGGCCGCCCGCAAGTTCAACAAAAATGACGGCTTTATTACTCTTTGAAGCTGTCTTAGCCTGAAGCTGCAAAATACTGGAAAGGGACAGACCTATTCCACCAAGAAATCCTGCATGCAGTAAGTTTCGTCGACTCATGCCATCGCAGAATTGTGCTTTTTCGCCACTTACTGTGATCATTTGAACTTGCTCCAGATCTTAGAACTAAAAACGTTCTACGTCCAAATCCGCCGCGTCTTCATTTCTATTACATTTGGCTACTATATATATCTCTACTATATATAGTTTCGACAGTTGAAGTATAAGCTATTAACTCAAGCCATATCTTCATCATTTCCTCGGTAAAACCTCGTATGATGTGTAAATGCTCGCAATTCTGCACGGCTTTCAGGAGATACAAATGACGAGTTCACCGAGGTTTAAAGCCTGTCTATTTGCCAGTGTTGTGTCCTTGCTCATTTCAAGCGACTGCGCAGCAGAAAAGCCGATATTTGAAACCTCTTTTGAGGATATGAAATCCGGCCAATTCGATAACGCTGAAATCAATGAATTGAAATTCACGACATCAGGTACGTGTAATATCACAAACAAGTATGCACGCACCGGCAAGCAATGTTTACATCTGCTTGGTGACGAAGGTAATGTCATCACGCTCAATCTGCCAACTACGATGCAAAATGTGAAAGGTATCTCTTTTCATGCCGAAAGGTGGACATCGAGAGACCCATTCGCATTCTCAGTTGATGTAAATGCCAATGGGAAATGGAAAAGGATTGCAAAGCTCGATCAGGTAACGGTGGTTGGTGCTCGCTTTCTTTCACATATACAATTGGCAATCAAGGAAGAAGCAAAGATCAGTGCAATCAGATTCCGGGTTGCCGCTGCCTCCAAAGCCGGGCTGCTAATAGATGACTTAGCATTATTCAACTGCCCACCGGACAGACCTACGGCAATCCCCAGTGAGTCATTCCCAACGAAACCATTGCAGTTAGCCAGCCGTCAAACTCTGTTTAAGTCCGGAACCAATGACACGCATACATATCGTATTCCCGCTGTCGTAACTGCCAAGAACGGTGATATTGTCGTGGCATGTGATGCTCGCAGAAAAAACAGTGCTGATCTTGTTCATCAACGCACAATCGACATCGTGTTTCGACGCAGCACCTATAACGTTAATACCTGGTCACCAATTGAAGTAATGGATCCGATCACTAACGGGGGATGTAGTGACCCATCATTACTGTTGGATAGAGAAACAGGTGAGATTTTCTGTTTCTATAACTACATGTCCAATGACAAGTCCTCAAAGGAATACCGTTTTATTCTTCAAAAGAGTGCCGATCATGGTAAGACATGGAGCGAACCGGAAGATTTCACGGAACAAGTTGCTGGGCCGGAGTTAAAGAACAGCTTTAAGTTCATTACCTCGGGCCGTGGTATTCAGACAAGCGATGGCACATTAATGCACAACTATGTGCAAGTTGGAAAGGGAGTTACAGTTATTACCAGCACTGACCACGGTAAGTCATGGTCTGCAGTTGTTGATGTACCGCATGGTGATGAATCTAAGCTTGTAGAGTTGGCTGATGGTTCACTCATGATTAATTCACGTATCGCACCTGGTCGTCGAAATGTGCATCGTTCACAAGATGGTGGCAAAACCTGGAATACTGAAGCTGACTACTCACTTTGTGATCCACGTTGTAATGCATCCATCATTCGTTACCCGGTCGGTCTATACGGAAATAACAGTGAGTTGCTATTGTTTTGCAATGCCGCATCGAATTCCGAACGCAAGAATCTAGCGGTTCGTCTTAGCAAAGACAACGGCGACACGTGGAGTGATGGCCATGTGATCGACTCTGGCCCGTCTGCCTATTCGGAATTGGATATTCTCTCGGATGGCAAGGTAATCGTCGTCTATGAACCTGGTCATTCTGAGATTCGCGCGATAACGTTCGAGTTAGATGAATTATTGACTCCCAAGAAGTAAGCAATCTTTCAATATGACATTTCAAACTGCTTCAGTAATTGGTCTCGGTACGATGGGTCACGGCATTGCGCAAATGTTAGCAATTGCGGGCATGCGAGTCTCCGCATTTGATAACAATACCGATGCCAGAGAATCGCTTCACAATAGAATCCGTGCCAACATGTTGGTTATGCAGAGTCTTGGTCTGTTGGATGGAAGTGATCTTGATGATGTTTTATCACGAGTGACCATTTGTGAAACAGAAGCAGAGGCATTAGCTGATAGCCAATTTGTCACAGAAGCAATAGCTGAAGATTTACTGGTCAAGCAAGAGTTCTTTGCTCGCTGCGAGGATATTGTTAGCGAGGAGACTATTCTTGCCAGTAACACCTCCAGTTTTCCTATGACCTCGATTGCACCTGACCTCAATCGACCAGAACGAGCTATCAATACGCACTGGTTTAATCCGCCACATGTCATTCCTGTAGTTGAGATCATCCCGGGGGAACGGACCTCTTATGAAACGACAGAAACCGTATTGGACCTATTCAAGTCTATAGGGAAGCATCCGGTACATATCCGGAAGGAGCGACCGGGATTCGTTCTTAATCGACTACAAGTTGCTCTGTTTCGCGAAATGCTCGATCTTATTGAACAAGGTGTAATCAGTGCAGCGGATCTGGATACAGCGATTATGGGAAGCCTGGCGATTCGGTGGGCTGCTTCAGGCCCAATGAAAGTTGGCGACTTTGGAGGTTGGGACGTATTGGCAAAGATCTACGAAGTACTGGCACCACAAATGCGCAGTAACCATGAAGTCCCTGAAGTGCTTCGCGCAATGGTGAGCCGCGGCGACTACGGATTAAAAACAGGAAAGGGATTCTTTGACTTCACCGACCAAGAGATCAATGAGATTACCGCTGAAAAAGATCGCCGGTTTATGATCTGGTCAAAACTCTTTCAGGAATCCAATCAAGGAAACTCTGATACCTAGAATCAATTGGCTATAAAACAATCGAACATCATCAACGAGAGTTTAGTGATAAGCTCCCGCAAATTTCAAACCTGTTGAAAACAAGTCATCATGAAAATCACCCGCGTACGCGTCCAGTGTGTTGGTCCGGAAATCACCCGATATACATGGAGCCATGATCTCCCTGAACAGTATATGACAAACACAATCGTCATCATCGACACAGACGATGGTGTTCAAGGAATTGGCGCTACATCTAACTACACCTCATATTGTCATGACCGTTACACGGGGGAGTGCATTCGACACTTGATTCCTAAACTAGTCGGGAATGACCCGCTTGACCGTGAATCAATCTGGACATCGATGTGGCCAAGAGTTTTTCCATTACCTCCGGGGGCAATAGCAGCAGTCGACATCGCTCTTTGGGACATATTTGGCAAAATCGAAAGCCAACCAATTTATAAGCTACTTGGTGGGACACGTGACAAAATACCGGCCTACGCCAGTACGCCTATGTTTGACAGCGTGCCCGCTTACCTCGATTTCATTTCAGACATGGCACAACGAGGATTTAAAGCGGTAAAGTTCCATTGCTGGTGCGACCCAATACGAGACCTCGAGTTAGCAAGAGCTGTACACAAGGAATTTGGAAACACCGACTTGAGATTTATGCTTGATGTAGAAAACAACTATACGCGCGATCAGGCAATGAAGGCGGCGAAGGAGCTAGAACAACTGGATTTTGAATGGTTCGAAGCACCACTATTTGATTACGATTTGGACGGATATCGCGAGATTACATCAGCCGTTGATTTAGCCATCCTGCCGTCTGGTAACTGGATTCAAGATCGACAGGCATTTGCCAATGCCCTTGATTCCAATGCTTGGAGCGTAGCTCGTACCGATGTGACCATGACTGGCGGATTTACCGAGGGTATTAAATGGTTAGATCTGGTTGATGAAGCGCAAATGCGATGTGAAATCATGGCATGGGGATTTACACTTGTTTCAACTGCGAATCTACACCTAATGCTCTCACGAAACAGCTGTACTTATTTTGAACAGGCTGTGCCATATGATTCGTACCAGTACGGGATGAAAGACGTTATTCAAACCGACAATGATGGGTTTGTTCGTGCGCCGGATAAACCTGGCTTGGGAGTCGAAGTGGACTGGGATGCAATGGACGCCGCCACATTTAACCTAATAGACAGCAATCAATAATTGCTAGTCGAAGAAAGCCTAAGGTATCGAGACCCTGTGTCGCTCCACTCCGCCGGACCACGCTGCCATGAATAAAATAACTGCGCAATGAGATATGAACCGTGAAGATTCCTTTAGCTTCGCTATCGAGCACGACTAACGTCCAATTCGATATAAGTGCTTCTCCGTTCTGATAAACAGCGAGCCATCCGCAACTGCAGGCGTTGCCATGAGTACATCTTCCGCCAACTTGTTTCTGGTAACCACTTCTAGAATTCGACCGGGCTTTATCACTGTGCATGTCGACTCCTCGTTGAAGCAGTAGATTAGCCCATTGGCATAGATCGGTGATGCGGAATACATCCCACTTAACCTTTGCTTCCATACCACCTCTCCGGTCTTTGCATCAATACACGACGCAATGCCTTGTCGGTTGATCAAATACAGCAAATCGTCAACAAGTAGGGGAGAACAACGCGGCGGCATGGCCTGCGTTACCTTCCAGATAACATGGCTCTCTGTAATATCGCCGCTTCCATCAAGTCGTATCGCCCACAACTCCGGATGATCACGATCAACCGTCGTAAAGACCATTCCATGTCCGTAAACCGGCCGCGGTGCAATAGACCATCCACGATGCCTTACTTTCCATAGCTCCTTTCCGCTCTTCAAGTCATAAGAATAAACGGCCTGAGCTCCGGTGCTTATCAATTGTGTTGTATCACCTCTTGGGGCAACGATCGGCATGCCATATGCCTTTCGCTTATGCACAGGCACATCTGTAAAATCCGCTGACCGCGGAGCCTTCCACACCGTCTTCCCTGTTGCGCCGTCCATCGCAATCACATACTGCACATCACGGCCATCAACATTAACGATGAGATTATTTCCAACCAGCATTGGTGAACTGGCTGGGCCGGCATTTATCTCATGGTCGCATTTCAAGTCACGACGTGACCAGATGACGTCACCAGATTTGGTGTCCAAACAAGCCGTACCATAAGTACCAAAGTGAACAAATACCCGTCCTTGTTGAATCGCTGCAGTGGGAGTCGCGTAGCTGTTGTCCACTGCAATTCTCTGTGGATCCTCTACATCAAATACATGAATATCGTGAATCACCTTTCCGGTCTGTTTGTCCAGGCAAACAGCGTATAGCTTGTGCCCATCTCTCGTGGCGGTTGTTATCCAAACTTGGTCATTCCACACAACCGGTGATGACCAACCACGGTCATGAATCGCTGTCTTCCAAATCACGCCATCTTCCTCACTCCAATCCTTGACTATAGCACCTGCGTAATGGCCGTTAGCATCGGGGCCACGGAACTGCGGCCATTGATCCTGTGAGAATGCACTACTGTTAACACTCAGTATTAAAATGAAAGCGAGAACTCTGTGCATTATTTAAGGACTTTGAATTCGTTGTCGTCGGAAGTTTCAATTAGGAAGTTCTATTGTAACTCATGCTTTTTTGTTAATTTCTCTTTGTCGAACTGTCTGTTAATGCTTCGTTAAATGCCACTAGACGATGGAATACTCGCTGCATAAGTCACTCAAGGAAGTCTATTGTGATGAAGGTGCGCAATTAGAGGTGGTATTTGGTGACTATCGCATTGACGTTGTAGATGGCAGTGGACTGCTGATTGAAATCCAACATGGATCCTTATCTGCAATCAAGCGAAAGTGCCATGCCTTGTTGCGTAAGCACAAGATGCTTGTAGTCAAACCTGTGATCCGTAAGAAACAACTCGTTAAGCTCAGCAAACAAAACGGTAAAGTTACGTCGTCACGTAAAAGCCCCAAAACTGGAGATTGGATTTCTGTATTTGATGAACTGGTTTACTTTGCCAAGCTAGTATCCCACACCAACCTAACGATGGAATTCGTCATGGTCGATATTGTAGAGCGACGGTTTCCCGGACACGGAAAGAGACGCTGGAGGCGGGACTCTGATTTTCAAATTGATGATTTGGAACTCGTTGAAGTAATTGAACGGATCTGCGTGCAGGAAGTCACGGATTTGTTGCAATTGCTTCCGCATCTTGAACTACCGGATGAATTCGATACACAAGAGCTTGCTACTGCAATTGGCAAGCAACGCCATATTGCACGTCGGGTCGCATACAGTTTACGTGAAGCTGGAGCGTTCAAAGAAATTGGCAAACGCGGTAACGCCAAACTATATCGTCGTGTTGCTAAGTAACCGCGACTCTAATCCTGCGTTTTATGTTCCTGAAGCACAAATTGTGCTAACTCCCTCGTGAATCGTTTCGCCTGACCCACTTTCATGTGAGATGCATCGGGCGGAACAATTGACTTTGTTTCATCATGATCAAGAAAGTGGAAACTTCGGCAACCCGTTTCCTTTACCATCACATCCCAGTATTCGTCGCGTGGAAAATGCTGTTCTTCCCATTCTCGGAACCAAATAGCAACGGGAAATCGAACCAGAATTACTTCACCACCACGTTTGTTAATCTGTGCAACATCTTCCTTCATCTGTTGAAGTAACTTATCAAAGTCACGTGGTGCAAATCGTTCCTTGTATCGAATCACTGACTTATGGAGGATGTCCCACTGCTCAACACACCAAGGTTGATCAATCAATTCATCAACAAATTGATCGGAGTTTTCTGAGGTGCGGTTGAAAGAACGTGTTATCCAAAACGGTGGATACATGTTCTCGCGTTGTTCAGTGTGCCAGAAATCCAGACACATACAAACCGGCGCAAACACGTACTGGTTCAGGATCGCCAGGTTTCCTTGAAGGGCACTACCTGTCCACTCCGATGCCCTAAACGCAAATGAGCGGCGGTCATCTTCAAGTTTATTGATTTGCATCAGCAGACGCTCAGAAAACGGAATTGCTTCATTTGCAAAAGCAAAGCCGGGCGCGTAACTACAAACAACCGTCCCTTTGAACTTTTCGTTTTGCGCATACTCGGTGAGCATTGGAAGAAAAGAGGCGCCGTGTAACGACAAGTTAAATGGTCGCTGACCGGTGGATTCCTCCCATTGATCGTGATCCAGTCCAAAACTCATTCGCGAGGCACCAAGTAACACAGTCTGGTCCTCCGGCATAGAGTCCAGCTTGAATCGGTGGTTTGCCCAGAAGTCCAGATCCAGCATTCGACTTGGCACGTAGCCGGCTTTGCGTACCTGCCACTCTGCGATCCCCAGTCCAGCGATAGTAATTGCGATTGCGAGAACGAACAAAACACCCAGTGGCTTTTCCGGAATATCTCGTTTTTCAAACAACTCAGAATTGGAAGTAGATGAACGCATTGTCACTTTCTCCCGTGAGAATAATTAATACAAGCAAAACAACCCAAACGGCACAGAACAACCAATTGGGCATCGATTGTGCTACCTCTTCAATCTGCCGATCTCGCATAAGCCAATGCCCTGTTAACATCGCGAAGACAATGATCAGCACTAGCACAAGCTCTACCGATCGCATCACACTCAGTGGATCTGTGGTTTGACCCACCAAGCTCCTGAAGACGATTTCACAGGATTCCCATGTCGGTGCAGCAAAGAACACCCAAGTCAGCGATACAGCTATAAATGTCAAAGTTGTACCAACAAGGCGCGGCAGCAGATTCTGCCAATTCACATTCGGCGATACCACGTTCCGTAATAACCGCTCAACAATTAGATATATACCGTGTACTCCACCCCATACTACGAATCGCCATGACGCCCCATGCCACAAACCACCTAACAACATTGTGAGCATCAGATTAATCAGAGTCCGACGACCGCCCTTCTTGTTTCCACCAAGCGGAATATATAGATAGTCACGCAGCCACTCGGAAAGTGAAATATGCCATCTGCGCCAAAAATCGGAGAAACCAAGCGCCACATACGGTGACTTAAAGTTGTTAGGTATTGAAAAGCCTAAGCACAACGCAACTCCAATGGCGCAAAGCGAATAGCCGGCAAAGTCGAAGAATATCTGGGCGGAAAACGCAAACACGGATAGCCAGGCATCCATCGCAAACATTTCTTCTTGAAATCCAAACGCATGACCGGACACCCGTGCACACACGCTATCCGCTAACACTGACTTTTGAAACACGCCCCAGGTAAACAAAAATGCTCCCCATGAGAATTCCTGTGACGTTGCTCTCTTTGGGCTCTTGAGCTGGGGTAATAACTGCTTCGGCCGTACAATCGGACCCGCCACTAACTGTGGAAAAAACGTAACGAACAAAGCAAAATCCAAGAATGAACTCTCCGGCTCGCTTCGCTTTAGGTAAACGTCAATCGTGTATGAAAGAGTCTGAAACGTGTAAAACGAGATTCCAACTGGCAAGATGATATCGAAATCCGGCACAGTCCACGTGAAGCCAAATTGGGCAACGATATCCGCATACGTCTGCATGAATAAAGTGCCGTATTTGAACCAACTGAGCATACCCAGATTGACCAATAGGCTTAACCAAAGCAGCAGTTTACGACGACCGCGTGACTCTTGCTTCTGCATCTGACCGGCTGCAAACCAATCCACACAGGTGGATATCCACAACAAGATTACGAACGGTGGATTCCAGGCCGCATAGAAGAAGTAACTCGCGATGAGTAAGTTTATTTTCTTGATACGCCATGAGAACGGCATATAGTGCAGTACCACTACCACTATAAAGAAGAGCACGAAGATGACCGAGTTGAATACCATTTCGTACCAGTATCAGATCAAAGATGTGCCAGCTAGTTCGTGGGGCCGAAGTAACGGTCGAGGAAATCCAGTGACT